>JAYWDM010000246.1:0-5585 GCA_043779885.1 Betaproteobacteria bacterium
GTGTCGCTGGTCGCCGCCGGCCCCAACGTGCTGGTAGTCAATCCCGCGTTGCCGGTGAAGTCGGTGCAGGAACTGATCGCGTATGCAAAGGCCAACCCGGGCAAGCTCAATTTCGGTTCCGGCGGCGCCGGCTCGCCCGCGCATCTGGGCGGCGAGATGTTCAAGACGCTGACCGGCGTTGCGATTACGCATGTTCCCTATAAAGGCACCGTGTTGTCGGTCAACGATCTGATCGCGGGTCAGGTGCAGCTCGTGTTTTCGGATGCGCCGCCCGCCGTGCCGCACGTAAAAAGCGGCAAGCTGCGCGCACTGGCGGTCACCGGCGCCAGGCGCACCCCGCTGCTGCCGGAGTTGCCGACGGTCGCTGAAGCAGGGGTGCCGGGATTCGAACTCGACAATTGGTGGGGGATACTCGTGCCGGCCAAAACGCCGCAGAACATCGTCAACCGGATCAATGCCGGGATCGTCAGGATCATGCAGACCGCGGACGTGAAGGAACGCTTTGCCAATCTCGGCGTGGAGGCGATACACAGCACGCCGGCGGAATTCGACGCCTACATCAAGTCGGAGTACGCGAAACTCGCGAAGATCATCAGCGCGTCGGGCGCGCGCGTCGACTGACGCGGCGCACCGCTGCGGCAAGCAGCGCGCTGCGCCTCACCGACGGGCGACGGGTGCGCGCCGCGCCGTCTGCGATAATACCCGTGATGGATGAAGATGCCACTATCTCCACACCGACTCAGGCGCTCGACGGGATCGCGCAGCTTGTGCAATCCGGCGACTGGCAGCAGGCGCGCGCCCGGTGCGAAGAACTTCTGGCGGCCGCCCCGCAGGATGCCGATGCGCTGGTGTGGCTCGGCCGCATCGCGATGGGCCAGTTTCGCTGGGACGAGGCGATCGCGGCGTATGACCGTGTGCTGCGCATCCGCGTCGATCCATGGACGCTCGGCAATCTCGGCGTGTGCCATTGGAAACTCGCGCATCTCGACGAGGCGGAGTACTGTCTGCGCGGTGCGGTGGAAATCAAGCCCGGATTCACGCGCGCGCATGTAAGCCTCGCCAATGTGCTGCATGCCAAGCGGCGCTTCGACGCCGCGCTGGCGCAGCTGGCGGTGGCCGCCGGACTCGATGCCCACGATCATCAGATTCCGATGCGCCGCGGGTGCGCGCTCGCCGCGCTCGGCCGCTACGACGACGCACAACAGATGTTCGCCCAGTCCGTGCAGTTGGCCGGCCGCTTCAGCTATCCGCGTCTGGTCGCGTTCGACCGCGCGACTTTCGATGCGGTGAGCGGGGCGGACGAGGTGGTGCCGCCGCCGCCGCTGGTGTTGCAGGCGGGCGTGCTCGATGGCGGATTCCGCTACGTGGTGCTGATTTCATGCAATCCCCCGTACGTGCGCAAGTACGGATTTCCATTCATCCGTTCGTTTGCCGCGCACGGTCACCGCGACAGCCTGCTGCACCTGCATATTTACGATCCCGATGCGTCTATCCTCGCCGAAGTGCAGTCCCTCATGTCGAAGAGCGGCCTCGCGCGTTACGCCGTGACGACGGAAACCTGTCCGTTCCCGGCACACGAGACGAAACAGCGCAAAGCGTATTACGCCTGCGGCCGGCTCGTGCACCTGCCGTATTGGCTTGAACGCTATCGCCGTCCGCTGCTAAGCCTTGACGTCGACTTTATCGTTGAAGGCGCTCTTGATGGATTGATCGAGGCGGCCACGCAATGCGACGTCGGGCTGAATCCGCGCGATCCGGTCGATTCGCCGTGGCTCGATGTCATCGCCAACATCATCGTGGCCAATCCGACACCGGCGAGCCTGCGCTACTTCGGGGTCGTAAAGAACTATGCGCTCAGGTATCTGCGGCAGGAACGCGAAGCGTGGCTGGTAGACCAGAGCGCGCTTTATTGCGTGCTGAAGATGCTGGAGCGCTACGCCACGCCGCCGTCCGTGGCGTGGATACCCGCGGACAGTCAGGCGTGCCTGTGGCACATCGGACACGCCTACGACCACTTGTTGAACGATCCGCGCTATCGCAAATACGCGGACGTGCCCGCAACCTACTGAGCATTTCATAAATGCCTGACGCTCAGTCCCTCATCCCCGGCCCTTCTCCCAGAGGGAGAAGGGAGATTTTGAGGCGTAAATGGGTTGTCACTCATTTACGCAATGCTCGATAAGAAGGGCTACGTTAGCTCCGCTGGCGCGCGACGTGATGCGTCACCGTTTCCAGCACGCGTTGTCCGCCTGCGGTTTTGATTTCAGTGCGCACCGCCGCCACGGTGCGTCCCGCATGCACCACGCGCGATGTTACGCTGAGCGACTTGCCGTGGCCGGGACTGATGTACCAGGCGGACACATTCGACAGCAGCATGTTGGCCGGCACCGCGGCGCACGCGCAGGCCGCCGCCATGCCGAATGAAATTCCGCCCTGCACGTGGTCGACCCGGTTGCCCAGATGCGGGCCGATGGCGACACGCATTGCGGCGCCGCTCGCGGTGCGCCTGGGCGTGCCGCCCCAGAAATGCCGGATGAACGACGCCTGCGCCGTGGTTTTGGCGAGCGCGGCGTCACAGGCATCGAGAATGTGACGTTCGCGCGCGTCGAGCGCGCTCTCGGCAAGCGGCATGGCGGCCGGCATCGAATTATTCTGCCACGGCAGCGGCGCCAGCGTGACGCCGGGTGGCGCATCGAGCAATGCGAACTCGCCGCTCGCATAACAGACCGGTTCGCCATGGGCGGTGAGCGTTGCGGATGTCAGCGATTGGCGCAGCGCCGACCCGGTGCTGAAGCCCAGCAATCGCGCTTCAGCGCTGACGCCGCCGGTCGCCGGCGCGCCGGTGAATTGCATTTGCATGTGGATAGTACCGAGACGCGCGCCGGGCGCGATCGACAGCCGTGTCGCGGTGGCGAGCGCCGTATCCGCGAGTATCGCGAGTGCGGCGATATCGATCCCGCCGCCGGCGTCGCGGCAATGCGCGCCGTCGGCGAGCGTGAGGCGGGCGGTGTTGCCAGCGGCCTCAGGCCACTGGAGGTCGAGAAAAAACCCCGGAAAATGCAGGCCGGGCGTGCGGTTGCCGGCGATGCCGCGCAGCACTTGCGCGCGTATCGCCACGGCGTGCGGGTCCTGATGTTTAATCATGGCTCAATCAACGTTGATCCCGAGTCGTGCATAGATGGGCCGGATTTCCCGGCGGATAAACGGCAGCCAGCGCACGACCGCGGCCGCGATCAGCGCGCAGGTGATGCCGCCGATGCACACCGTATTGGTCGCGCCGATGCGGTCGGCGGAGATGCCGGCCAGCAGTGCGCCGAACGGCATCACGCCCATGAAGGCGGTGGTATAAAGACTCATCACGCGCCCGCGCATCGCATCGTCGACGATGGCCTGCAAAATCATGTTGACCGATACCGTTACCGCGAGGATACCGAATCCGATCACACTCATCAGCACCATCGAGAACGGCAGCGAGCGGGATATCGATAACCCCGCCAGCGCGGCGCCGGCGGCGAGCGCGGCGAAGGCTATGAGGCGCAGCAATCCGCGCACACTCCGGCGCATTGCGAGCAGCAGCGTGCCTGCGACTGCGCCCATGCCGGCCGCGCCGAGCAGAAAACCCAGTGTTCGCGCATCGCCCGCAAACGCTTCGTGCACGATGGCCGGCATCATCATGCCGTAAGGCGCCGCCGTCAGCGCGACCGCCGCGAGCAGCGCCAGCAGCAACCGGATCGGGACGATGCGCCAGCAATACGCAAATCCCTCGCCGATGCCGCGCCACAGGGGCGGGTGCAATGCGGCGCGCGGCCGCGGCGGAACGCGTATAAACGCAAACGTCACCAGCACGGCAATGTAGGTGAGCGCATTGAGCAAAAAGCACGTGGCTTCGTCAAAGCGTGCGATCACGAGGCCGGCCACGACCGGGCCGATCAATCTGCCGCAGTTCGCGACCAGCGAAGTCGTGGCGACCGCATTGGGCAGATCCGCCTTGCCGCCGACGAGTTCGAGCAGGTAGGCGTGGCGCACCGGAAGTTCCACGGCCACGCACATGCCGAGGAACGTGGTCAGCACGATGATATGCCAGACCTGAATCGCGCCGCTGAATGCGAGCACGGTGAGCGCGACCGCCTGCAGCATTTCGAGCACCTGGGTCCAGATCATCATGTGGTGGCGGTTGTAGCGGTCCGACCACAAGCCGGCCAACGGCGCCAGCAGCAACACGGGCAGATTGGCCGCGAGGCCGAGCACGCCGAGCAGCGTCGCACTCCCGGTCAAGCGGTAGACGAGCCACGCGAGCGCGACCTGCTGGATCCAGTAGCCGATCAACGCGAATATCTGGCCGCCCATGAACAGGGCGAAATTGGGGTGGCGCAGCGCGCGTGGCATGGGTGTGGTCGATAAACGAGGGTCAGTTGCGGTTCGACCCGCCGGTGGTCCGGGCGCAGAGTGAGCCGGCGGCGGGCACCGGCATCACCGCGGGCGCTTAGGCCAGCAGCGTCCTGAAGTACCTGATCGTCTCTTGCAGTCCATCATCGAGCGATGTGGTCGGCGTCCAGTGCAGCCGATTGCGCGCAAGCGTTATGTCCGGCTGGCGCTGCTTCGGATCGTCCTGCGGCAGAGGCTTGAAGGCAAGTCTTGAACTGGAACCGGTCAGCGCGATTATTTTTTCGGCGAGGGCGCGCATCGAGACCTCGACGGGATTGCCGAGATTGACCGGGCCGGTGAATTCGGCGGCGCTGTCCATCAGCCTGACCAGCGCGTCTATCAGGTCGTCGACGTAGCAAAACGAGCGCGTCTGCGCGCCATCGCCATAGATGGTGATATCGGCATTGCGCAGCGCCTGCATGATGAAATTGCTCACGACGCGCCCGTCGTTGGGGTGCATGCGCGGACCATAGGTATTGAAAATGCGCGCGACCTTGATTTCGAGCTTGTGCTGGCGGTGATAGTCGAAAAACAATGTTTCGGCGCACCGCTTGCCTTCGTCGTAACAGCTTCGCGGACCGATCGGATTGACGCGCCCCGCGTAGTCTTCGGTTTGCGGGTGAACTTCGGGATCGCCGTAAACCTCCGACGTGGAGGCCTGCAGGATGCGCGCTTTCACGCGCTTGGCGAGCCCCAGCATATTGATCGCGCCATGCACCGAAGTTTTGGTGGTTTGCACGGGATCGAACTGGTAATGCACCGGCGAGGCCGGACACGCGAGGTTGTAAATCTGATCGACTTCGACGTAGAGCGGAAACGTGATGTCGTGGCGTATGAGTTCGAAGTACGGATTGCCGGCGAGGTGCGCGATATTCTGCTTGGCGCCGGTAAAGTAATTGTCCACGCACAGCACGTCGCCGCCCGCCGCGAGCAGTTTTTCGCACAGGTGCGAGCCGAGAAAACCGGCGCCGCCGGTAACCATGATTTTTTTCAAGAGATTCGTTTGCCTCGTTGCCGCCGTTTTTTACTCCAATATGCCTGCCACAGCAGCCATAGGTATCTACACATCTGGATCGAAATTTAGGTTCCTTCCCCCGCTCGCGGGGGAAGGTCAGGATGGGGGCGAGACCGGTGTTGGGGGGGGCGGCCCCCCCCCCCCC
>JAYWDM010000247.1:0-5577 GCA_043779885.1 Betaproteobacteria bacterium
GTTGCGACCGCCGGAAAATCGCGATATTCAAGCTCGAGCAGGTCGCGCGCGTCTTCCGCGATCGCCGCTGATTCCGCGACGATCATCGCCACCGTCTCGCCGACGAAGCGCACGCGGCCATGCGCCAGCACCGGATGGACGGGCTTCAGCATCGGCTGGCCGCCCTTGCCGGCGTAGTTGACCACATTGGGCAGCGATTTGAATCCTGCTGCGCGCGTGTCGTCGCCCGTGAACACCGCAACGACGCCGGCCAGCGCGCGTGCGCGGGCCGCGTCGAGACGGACGATTTCAGCGTGGGCGCGGTCGGCGCGCAGAAAAACCGCATGCAACTGCCCGGGCAGGTTCCAGTCGGACGTATAACGGCCCTGACCGGTGGTCAGGCGATGATCTTCGCGGCGCGACATGGCGGCAGGTTTCCAGAGTGATGGGCAGACGGCGTAGTATGCGGGAAGTTAATTTTGATGCAAGTTTTCCGCGGGTCCGGGGCGTGGTCCGCCCGCCCGTCACCGCCATCACCGGTATTGATGCAGGTCAACGTGGCGTTTCGCCGCGCGTGGACAATGGTATGCGTATCTGCGCGGCCGCCCGGTGGCGGCCGGCCTTGCACGAAAACGGAGTGTTATGGTCGATCCGGTCACCCTTTGGCATGGCGAGCACAAGCGATTCGTTCGCCTGCTCGATTTCCTCGAAACGCAGATGGCCGCGTTTCACGCCGGCGAGCACCCGCAATACGAATTGATGCGCGACGCAGTCTATTACCTGCACCATTTCGCGGACCGCTTTCATCATCCGCGCGAAAACGTCGCGTTTGCCCGCATTATCAACCGCGACCCGGCCATGCAACTGGCGATCAACCGGCTCCTGCAGGAGCATCGCGTAATCGGCACCACCGGCGAAACGCTCCTGAAACTGCTCGACGACATTCTCGAAGATGCGGTTATCGAGCGTGCCGCGGTGGAAGCGGCAGCGGCCACCTACCTCATCTATTACCGCCACCATCTCGCCACTGAAGAGGCCGCGATACTGCCGCGCGCGGCACACATCCTGACTGCGGACGACTGGGCGGCGGTCGCGGAGGCGGTCCCCGCCGGACCCGATCCGCTGTTCGGCGACGATATCAGCGCGCGTTATCGCGATCTGAGCCGGCAGATCGCGCGCGAGACCTGAGCACCTTCCACGTGCGTGACTCGCCGCCGGTCACGCCTGCCACACGCCGTAGCCCGCTTCCCGCAGCGTAATCGCGAGTTCGACTTCCATTTCGCAGGCCGCCGCGTACGGCATCGGGTTATAACATTCATACAGCGCCGGCAGCAGCCGCTGTCCATACAGCCTGACGAATTTGTTGGAGCGCACACCCGCCTTGTGCTTGTCGAAGCGGTCGTCCGGATCGAGTCCCGTCATTCCGACGTAGACACAGGGCTTGGCGGGGTCGTAATCGGGATTGGATTTGCGGAATTTCGGCTCGTACAGCACGTCCTGCGAGAGCAGAATGACGTAAACGTGGTGATGATGGCGGGTGGGCACGATATCTGACGCGAGATTACCCCGCCGTGATGCCGGCTTTGCGCACGACCCGCTGCCATTTCTCGATTTCGTTCCTGAGAAACGCGCCGAACGCCGTTGGCGTGTCGACGAGCGGTTGCGACCCGTCACTGGCGAGAAGCGCGGTGAGTTCCGGCGCACGCAGTATCCGCGCGAGTTCGCGATGCAGCCGCGCGACGATGGGCTGCGGCGTTGCGGCGTGCACCACCAGCCCGTTCCAGATCAGGATTTCGTAGCCCGGCACGCCCGATTCCGCGATCGTCGGTACCGCGGGCAGCAACGGCCAGCGCGCCGCGGTCGTTACCGCCACCATGCGCAGCCGACCGGCCTTGATATGCGGCAGCGACGAAAACGGGTTGTTGAACGCGACCGCCGTTTCACCGCTGAGCACCGACACGGTGGCGAACGCGCTGCCCTTGTACGGAACGTGCAGCAGGCTGACGCCGGCGAGCATGCTGAAAAGCTCACCGCCCAGGTGCGAGCCGGTGCCGAGGCCCGCGGAACTGAACGTGATCTGGCCCGGCCGCGCCCGCGCGAGAGCAACCAGATCCCTGACGGCGCGCACCGGCAGCGACGGATGCACGATCAGGGCGCCGGGCGCGATGGTGACGCGCGTGATCGGCGCGAAATCGCGCAGCGAGTCGTACGCGAGCCTCGCGTGCAGCGACGGCGCGACCGTGAACACGGTGCTGACGAGGTACAGCGTATGGCCGTCGGCGGGCGCTTTCATCACGAGTTCCGAGGCAATGATGCTGCCGCCGCCGGGCCGGTTGTCGACGACAACCTGCTCGCCCAGCGCCTCGCCCAGCCGGTGACCCACGATGCGCGCGGCGCCGTCGTTGCCGCCGCCGGGCGCCAGTGGAACAATCAGCCGAATGGATTTGAACGGGTACTGTAATGTAGCATCCGCCACTCGGTAGAACCCGGCGGCTTGCGCGCCCGTCCCGCGAACGGGCCTGCGGCTAACGAGTCCGTGCGCGTCCACCTCGGCGAGTGGAACGATCAGCCGAATTGACCTGGACGGATAGTTCTGCGCGATCGCCGTTTGCGCGCATTGGAGGGCGACAGCCACGCACAGCGCCGCAGCCCGGTACGCCTGCAATCTACGACGCATTGCCAAGCATCAAATGCCACGCGTGCGGCCGCCGTCGACGTTGATCGCGGTGCCGGTGATCATCGCCGCGGCGCGTGACGCCAGAAACACCGTCAGTCCGGCGATATCCTGCGGCACGACCACGCGGCCCATAGGCACTTCGCGCACGAGATGCTGCGTGGCCTCGGCGATCGACACGCCGCGCTCGCGCGCGGTGATGGTGACGAGCTCTGTCCAGCGGCCGGTATCGGTCGAGCCCGGGCAGATCGCGTTGACGGTGATGCCGAGCGGGCCGAATTCGTTGGCGAGCGCCTTGGTGATGGAGAGCGTGCCAAGGTTGATCGGCCCCGACATCACGGACACGCCGCCGGGCTCGCGTCCGCGCGTGCCCGAGATGTTGATGACGCGAGCCTGCGTCGATTGTTTCAGAAAAGGCAGCGTTTCGCGCGTCATGCGTATGAGGCCGAGCGGCTTCACCGCGAAATAACTCTCCCACGCCTCGTCCGGAATCTCGGTCAGGCGGCCGCGGTACGCGCCGCCGGCGCAATTGACGAGTATATCGACGCCGCCCATCTGCTCTGCCGCCGCGACCACCGCGGGTTTGATTTGCGCCGCCTGCCCGAGGTCGAGCGGCACCACGCATACGCGCAGGCCCGCGTGCGCCGCGCGCACTTCCGCAGCGAGCGCGTCACATCGCGCCGTATCGCGGCCGAACAGCGCCAGATGAACACCTTCCGCCGCCAGAGCAAGCGCGATGGCCCTGCCGATGCCACGGCTGGCCCCCGTGACGAACGCGATGCGGCCGTTGAGCTCGAGATCCATTAATTATCCTGAGCGTGCGTCATAAATTGCGGGTAGCGCAGGCGACTCTCCTGCGCTGCGATCAGCGGGCAGTGTCGCTCCTGCTACTCGCCGCGCATGCCCGCGTCCTTCGCGACCCTGGCCCATTTTGCCATGTCGAGCGGAATCATTTTGCGCAGTTCCGCCGGCGTCATGATATCCACCTCGGCGCCCTCATTGGTGAAGCGCTTTTGCGTTTCGGGCATCTTGAGATAGGCCGTGATGGCCGCGCTGAGTTTTGCGATGGTGGCGGCGGACGTTCCCGCGGGCGCCGCGACCGCCCACCAGTTGCTCGCGTCATAGCCCGGCACGCCGGCCTCCGCAATGGTCGGCAAATCCGGCAGCGTGGCCGCGCGCGCGGCGCCGCCGGTCGCGATCGGCTTTAACTTGCCCGAACGGATGTGCGGTATCGATTGCACGATGGAGCCCACCGTCATGTGCGACTGCCCGCCCATCACGTCGATCATCGCCGGGAAGCCGCCTTTGTACAGCAGTATCGTGAAGTCGACGCCGGACAGGCTGCGGAATAGCGCGGTGCCGAAGTGCTGGAATCCGCCCGCGCTCGCCATCGTGACCACGCCCGGCTTGTCTTTTCCTATCGCGAGAATTTCCTTGACAGTACCCACCGGCAGGAGCGGCCCCACGGTGAGCACGGTGGGGCCGGAACCGAGCTTGGCGACCCAGTCGAATGCAGCGAGCGAATCGTAAGGCAGCTTGCGCACCGCCGGATTCATCGTAAACGCAGCCGAGGCCAGCAGCAGCGTATAGCCGTCCGGCGCCGAGCGCGCGACGATCTCGGTGCCGATGATGCCTTCCGCGCCAGGGCGATTGTCGACCACCACCTGCCGGCCGAAACTCTGCGTGAGGTGATTCGCGACGTTACGCGCCATGATGTCGTTGCTCCCGCCGGCGGCCTGCGGCACCAGCAGGCGTATCGGGCGGGACGGATAGTTTTGCTCCGCACCCGCCGACCATGCGACCTGCGCGCCGGCCGCCACAAGCATCGCGCCGATGCACGCTGACACTGCGAAATTTGTCTTCATTCGTCCTTCTTGATGTCGCCAGTATGCCACGCCCAAAACCCGAAAAGCTTCCGCTCACCCGCGGCCACAGCGCGGTCTGGTCTATAATCGGCGGGTTCCACGGCAGGATTGCAGTTCCCGCCACACCCCGTTCGTCAATCAACCAATTCAGGAGTTCAGGATGCTTACGCTTTATTTCTGCCCCGGCGCATGTTCGACGGCTTCGCATATCGGCCTTGAAGAATCCGGCGCGCAGTACGTCGAGAAACCCGTCATGCTGCCCAAGGGCGAGCAAAGAACCGAGACCTATCTCAAGATCAATCCCCGCGGCAAAGTGCCCGCGCTCGACGTGGACGGCAAGGTGCTTACCGAAAACACCGCGATCCTCACCTACATTGCAAAAATGTTCCCCGGCAAGAACCTGATGCCCGCGGACCCGTTCGAGCAGGCGCGCTGCATCTCGACGATGGCGTGGTTCTCGAACATTGTGCATCCGTCATACACGCACTACATGCGGCCCGAGCGCTTCACGCCGGACGCCGCGGCACAGCCGGGCGTGAAAGACACCGGCAAGAAAACTTTTTTTACGCACTGCCAGGAAATCGACTCGCTTCTCGCGGGCAAGGACTGGATCATGGGCAAGGAGTTTTCCGTTGCGGACGCCTATGCGCTGGTGTTTTACGGTTGGGGCCTGCGCGCCGAACTGCCGATGAAAGAACTCGCCAACTACACGGCGTTCAAGGAACGCATGCTGCAGCGCCCCGCCGTCAAGAAGGTGCTCGTCAGCGAAGACAGCATTCTGGTGAAGTAACTGCTGCCAGGGAATGTCGGATCAAGCATGGTCTTGTCGTTTCCGCGTGCGCGGTGCGCACCCTGCTTGAACTTCGTCGGCAGAATGTAGCCCGGAAGGAGCGCAGCGCATTCCGGGTTGCCTCGCCCGCAAGAATAGATATCCCCGGATTTCATGCCATTCATCCGGGCTACGCGTGCTCGATCGCCACATTCTTGCCCTCGACGTAGCCAAGTCGGTAGGGTGGGCAACTGGTTGCCCACGCGGAAAATTGCTGGAGTATTGGCGCG
>JAYWDM010000248.1:0-5564 GCA_043779885.1 Betaproteobacteria bacterium
AAATCTTCAAAACCTGTTTTTCGTTTTTCATCGGCGTTCATCGGCGTTCATCGGCGGCTAATCGCTTTAGAGGCAAGTTTAATAACAAGGGCAGCAATATGACACCCGACGCGGTCGTTAACTATCTCCGGCAACACCCCGAGTTTTTCGAAGAGCAGGCGGATTTTCTCGCCACCATCATGATTCCGCATCCGCACGGAGGGCGCGCGATTCCGATCGGCGAGCGCCAGATACTGACGCTGCGTGAAAAGAGCAAACGTCTCGAGGACAAGCTGCGCGAGTTGATCGTGTTCGGCGAGCAAAATGACGCGGTCGGCGAAAAACTCCACCGGCTCGCGCTCGCGCTGATCAATGCGAACGATATCGAGAGCGCTCTTGCCGCGCTGCATTTCAATCTGCGCGAAGATTTCGCGGTGCCGCACAGTGTGTTGCGGTTGTGGCCGCCGGGCGCGCACGCGCAACTGTCCGAGTTCCAGACGGTGAGCGCCGCCGCGCACGACTTCGCGGCAAGCCTTGGCCACCCGTATTGCAGCGCGCACGCGATGGTCGACACGGCGGAATGGTTCGGTGAGGCGGCCGCGCATCTGCGCTCGTTTGCCTATATTGCGCTGAAAAGCGACCAGACGTTCGGGCTCCTCGCGCTGGCCAGCGAGGATGCGCAGCGCTTTTATCCCGAAATGGGCACGCTCTACCTGAAACGGCTGGGCGAGATGACGGCGGCGGCGTTGATCGGCTACCTGACGTGATGCGCGCTGCCGCGCGCGGTGAAGGGTGAAGGGTGAAGGGTGAAGGGTCCGGATCAAATGCATTCGCCGCGAACACCGCGGATGCGGCCAGGCTGTTGCACGATTTTCTCGGGCACCTCGCCAACGAACGGCGGCTGAGCAAAAACACGCTGCTCAATTACGAACGCGATATCACGGCGCTGATTGAACTTGCCGCCGATACGCCTCTTGCCAAACTGCAAATTCATCATATCCGGCGTTTCGTTTCCCAATTGCACGCGCGCGGGCTCGACGGCCGCAGCCTCGCGCGGATGCTGTCGGCGTGGCGCGGGTTCTATCGCTATCTTGCGCGCGATCACGGTTACGCAGTGAATCCCTGCGGCGGACTGCGTGCGCCCAAAGCCAGGAAATCCCTCCCGCACGCCTTGTCGCCTGACGAAGCCGGGCGAATGATGGAAATTGCGGGCGATGACGAGCTCGCGGTGCGCGACAAGGCGATATGCGAGCTGTTTTATTCGTCCGGCCTGCGCCTGTCCGAACTGACGAACCTCGCGCCGGCCGACATCAACTTCAGCGACGCGACGATACGCGTGACCGGCAAAGGCGCTAAAACGCGCGTCGTGCCGGTTGGCAGCCACGCGATCGCGGCGGTAAAAAAGTGGCTGGAAATGCGCGCGTTGCTCGTCAAAGAAGGCGCCGACGCGCTGTTCGTCAGCCGTAACGGCACGCGGCTGACCCCGCGTGCGATCCAGTACCGCATGAAAGAGTGGGCGTTGAAACTTGGCCTGGCGGCGAACGTGCATCCGCACGTGCTTCGCCATTCGTTCGCCTCGCACGTGCTGCAATCGAGCGGCGACCTGCGCGCAGTGCAGGAGATGCTCGGTCACGCCAGTATTTCAACCACGCAGGTTTATACGCATCTGGATTTTCAGTATCTGGCGAAGGTCTATGATGCGGCGCATCCGCGCGCGAAGAAAAAAAGCTGAGCCGCAAAGGATTCTTTTCAATACCCCCTTGCGGGGGTACGCAAGGGAAAAACGACAAACAATTTAGCCGCAGATAAACGCAGATGAAGAAACAAGTCACGCAGGGTGGGCAACTTGTTGCCCACGCGCCCGACAACGGGTGACAACGGTGAAAAAGCAAGTTGCCGCAGGAGTGCTGGCGCGGCGGTAGCGGGACATGCAGGAATCTTAGCGGCGTGGGCGACAAGTTGCATAACCGCGCAAATTGTCCGCGTGGGCAACAAGTTGCCCACCCTACCCGACTTGCAATCTATCAGGTTCCACAATTCGTTGACGCCGGTGGTTTGATGTCGTATGGATTCAATGTTCTTGAAATGTATCGTTATGCCGCTTCGTACGTTAACAAAATACTAAGGGGGGCCAGGGTCGCAGACATTCCCGTCGAGTTGCCGACCAGATTGGAACTGGTGGTGAATATGAAAACCGCAAAAGCGATCGGCATCAAACTTCCCGCCTCGATCATCGCGCGCGCCGACCGGCTCATTGAATGAACTCGTTTTAAAACCCGGCCGCGAAAAATCCCTCAAGCGCCGCCATCCGTGGGTATTCTCGGGCGCGGTCGCGAAGCTGACCGGCGGGCCACGCGCGCTTTTCTGGACAGACTGACTTGCCTCGGTGGCGTGGCTGTGAGAGTATATGGCATTGATATATCTCACAAGGGAGGCTTGCCATGACCTCGGCCAAGGTGTTCATGACCGGACGCAGCCAGGCCGTGCGCCTGCCCAAGGCGTACCGGTTCAATGTCGACGAAGTGCTGATCGAGCCGCAGCCCGATGGGGCGCTATTGCTGCGTCCCAAGTCCAAGCTCCCGTTGGGCGAGAGGCTGCGCGCAATCCTGCAAACGCTGCCTGACGATTCGACATTCGAGCGTCCGCCACAACCGCCTTTGGAGCGCGACGCGGCTTGGTGGGACGAGCATGGTTTTAGCGCCGCCCGAAAACGCGGTGGATCCAGGCGCAAGAGCCGCGCAAAGCGCTGATGTACTTGCTCGACACCAATATCTGCGTTTACATAATACGCAGACGGCCCGACGCAGTATACCGGCGACTGTCGGGCACCGCCGGTCGGGCGGCGGCCATATCGGTCGTAACGGCATTCGAGCTTGAGATCGGGGCCTTGCGCGCCGAAGGCCAGCACTACCGCGAGGCCGTGCGCTTGTTTATCGGCGAATTTCCGGTGCTGCCGCTTGAAGACTCCTCGCGCAAGTTCTACGGACAACTGATTACCGCACTGGAACGCCGCGGCGAGAAAATCGGCGCGCACGATATGCTGATCGCCGCCCACGCACTCGCACTGGATGCCACCCTCGTCACGAACAACGAAAAAGAGTTTAGCCGCATCAAGGGATTGAGGATCGAGAACTGGGCGTCATGAGTTTTTGCATTGCACGTTTTCCGGATCTATCCCGGGACCAGCATCGGTGGCCGCGTGATTAAGCTGGTGCTCAAATCCGGCCGCGCAAAATCCCTCAAGCGCCGCCATCCGTGGGTGTTCTCGGGCGCTGTCGCGAAGCTGACCGGTGAGCCGGAAGCTGGCGAAACCATCGAAGTCCACAGCAGCGACGGCGAGTTTCTCGCGATGGCGGCGTGCAACCCGCAGTCGCAAATCGTCGCACGCGTATGGGACTGGCGGCAGCGCGAGATCGACGCCGCCTTTTTCCGTGAACGCATCGAGCGCGCGGTTGCGCTGCGCGCGCACCTCTTGCCGAGGTGCGACACGCTGCGGCTGGTGCACGCTGAGTCGGACGGGTTACCCGGCGTGGTGATCGATCGTTACGCAGAGACGGCGGTGGTGCAGTTGTCGAGCGCGGGTGCCATGCGCTGGCGCGATGCGATTGCCGATGCAGTGATGGAGTTGGTGCAGCCGCAATCCATTTACGAACGCTCGGATGCCGATGTGCTCGCGCTCGAAGGGATCATCCCCAGCGTCGGCGTATTGCGGGGTGCTGCGCCGCCTGCCCAGGTGCTCGTAAACGAGCATGGCACGGCGTTCGAAGTCGATGTGCCGCACGGCCACAAGACCGGGTTTTATCTGGATCAGCGCGCCAACCGCCTGCGCGTGCGCGAATTGGCGGCAAAGCGCGAAGTGCTCGATTGCTTCGCTTACACCGGCGGGTTTACCGTGAACGCGCTCGCCGGCGGGGCGGCGAAAGTGACCGCCATCGACAGTTCGGGCCCGGCGCTGGAATTACTCAAGCGCAACGTCACGCTCAATAAACTGCCTGAGGCCGAATGCATCGAAGGCGACGTGTTCCAGTTGCTGCGCAAAATGCGCGATCAGGCGCGCAGCTTCGACCTGATCGCGCTCGATCCACCGAAATTCGCGCCGACCGCCGCGCACGCCGAGAAAGCGTCGCGTGCCTACAAGGACATCAATCTGCTCGCATTCAAACTGCTGCGTCCGGGTGGGCTGCTGTTCACGTTTTCGTGCTCGGGCGGCGTGTCGCGGGATTTGTTCCAGAAGATCGTCGCGGGCGCGGCGGTTGATGCGCATGTCGATGTGCAGATCGTCGAACACCTGAGCGCCGGCGCCGACCACCCGGTCGCGCTCAATTTTCCCGAGGGTGAGTATTTGAAAGGATTGATTTGCCGTGTCGCGGGTGCGGAACAGCGGTGATGGGTGATGGGGGGATGAGTGAGTGTATTTCTCCCATTACCCATGGCCCATCACCCATCACCGGTTCTTAGGCGGCACCGGATCGACGCCGCCCTCATGCCACGGGTGGCAGCGCAACAGCCGTCTGACGGCAAGCCAGGCGCCGCGCAGCGCGCCGTGGGTGTCGATGGCCTCGGCCGCGTAGGCGGAACAGCTCGGATAGAAACGGCACTGGCCGCCAAAGAACGGACTGAAGCACCATTGGTAGAGCTTGATCAGTATGAGCAGAACCTGCTTCATGGCAATTGAGCCGGGAAATGGGGCGACAAACCAGCGCACAGGAGTATATAGGAGCGGATCGCGCGGGTTTTGCAACCCTTCCTCCGTTGTGCTTTAATTTGTGCCGGGTTGCCATTTAACGGGCATGACGCTATGGTCCTGAAACGCGGCTTGTTGCAGTTACTGCTGGCGGCTTTGCTGCTGGTGGCGCAGCACGCTGCGCTCACGCATCAGACGCGGCACCTTCAGGATCGCATGCCGGCGCAGGCCCAGCAGCAGGACCAGAAGCAGAAATCCCTGCATGCCGGCCTGTGTGACTTTCACGTTTCGTTCGCGCAAGTGCTGGGCGCGGTCAGTTGTGACAGGATACCGCCCCGGATCGCGCGCAACGCCGTTGAATCGAGCTTCAATCATTTCCCTTCCGCATTTCCCGCCAACGGCGTAGTTCCCGCCTCGCGCGGCCCGCCCGTTCTGCTCTGACACCTGTTGGGTCGCGATCGGTGAACCCGGTCGCGGTGAGTGTTGGGTGTTGCGGGGAGAATTCACGTGTGCAAATATCTGATCGTTGTAGCCATGGCGCTCGCATTGAGCGCGCCGGTGCTCGCGCAGGACGCCGAACTCGCGAAAATCCGCGAGGAAATCCGGCAGATGAAGTCGCAGTACGAGAAGCGCATTCAGGACCTGGAAAAGCGCCTCGCCGAAACGGAAGCCAAAGCGGGCAGTGCGCAGGCCGCCGCGGGTAAAGCCGAGCAAAGCGCCGCGCAGGCGCAGACCGCCACGGCTGCCGCCGCCTCCGCGCGCAGCGGCGAGAATGCGTTCAATCCCGCGGTGTCGCTGATCTTGCAGGGCACGTTTGCGCGCGAATCGCAGGATCCCAACAATTACCGCATCAACGGCTTCATGCCGTCGGGCGGCGAAGTCGGACCGCCCAAGCGCAGCT
>JAYWDM010000249.1:0-5561 GCA_043779885.1 Betaproteobacteria bacterium
GAGAGCATGCAGAAGGGGCTGTATACGCGGCCGCGCGGCGGCGTGTATTACTCGTGCCTCGGCCGCGGCGCCAACCTGTTCGGTCCGGATTCCGAGGAACTCAAAATGATCGAAGCCGCGTTCGGCGAGTTTCCGCTGGTGGGATTTTTCTGCAACGGCGAGATTTCGCATAACCGCCTGTATGGCTATACCGGCGTGCTGACGCTGTTCGCATGAGCGGGTTCACGGTCTTGCTGGGCAAGCTGCCGCTGCCGTGGCTCGATATGCTCGCGCTCGCGTGGTTTGCGCTGTCGTGGGTCGGCTACGTATGGTACTCCGATTACCGCCCCACGCAACGGCCGGCATTGCGCCGCCTCACCGAGGGTTTCGTGCGCGAATGGATTGCGCGCATGGTCGAGCGCGACAACCGCATGCTGGACGTCAATGTCGTGCGCAACCTTTCGCGCAGCTCGCAATTCTTCGCATCGACGACGATGCTGATCCTCGGGGCGCTGGTGGCGCTGATGGGCTATGCCGAGAAAGCGGCCGGCGTGCTGGCCGAACTGCCGTTCGCCCAGCAGGTCTCCGAGCGCGTGTGGGAACTCAAGATCGTGCTGCTCGTGCTGATTTTCGTTTATGCGTTTTTCAAGTTCTCGTGGTCGATCCGGCAGTTTGGCCTGTGCTCCATCCTGGTCGGCGCGACCAAGAAGACGCCTCCGGATGTCGAGCAATACGCAAAGCACATCGACCGCATCGCGCTGGTTGTCAACTTCGGCAACGGCAACTTCAACAACGGGCTGCGCGCATATTATTTCGGCGTTGCCGCGCTGTCATGGTTTCTGCACCCGGCGCTGATGATCGTGATGACGAGCAGCGTCGTCTACGTCCTGCATCAGCGCGAATTCCGCTCGCGCACCGTGCAGGCGATGCTCGACACGTAGGGTGGGCAACTTGTTGCCCACCGGTTTTGCAGGCTATCCGCGTGGGCAACAAGTTGCCCACCCTACGAGACTCGCCGCAGCGGGCTGTCAATCGGCGCGCGCCCCGGATTGCCTGATGATACGCGCGAATTTGGTGATTTCGGCTTGAATGAATTTGCCGAATTGCTCCGGTGAATTGGGCGCGGTTTCGGCGCCTTCGCGCGCGAGCCGTTCCTTCACGTCGGGCAGCGTCAGCGCACGCGCGATTTCCGCGTTGAGCCTGCCGATGATGTCTCTGGATGTTCCTGCCGGTGCAAACACGCCGAACCAGGTGCTGATGTCGAAGTCGCGCACGCCGGATTCGGCGACGGTCGGGACTGCGGGTGCTGCCGGCGAGCGCTTGGCGGTCGATACCGCGATTGCGCGCAGCTTGCCCGCATTGACGTGCGGCATGGCGGGCGGCATGCCCGAGAAGAACATCACGACGTGGCCGCCAAGCAGATCGGTCAACGCCGGCGCCGCGCCTTTGTATGGCACATGCGTGATCGCGATGCCCGCGCTGCGCTGCAGCAGTTCGAACGCCAGATGCGCCGGGCTGCCGTTGCCGGCTGAAGCGTAGGGGAGTTGTCCGGGTCTGGATTTTGCCAGCGCGATAAGTTCCCGGACGTTTTTCGCGGGCAGCGACGGGTGCACGACGAAAATCATGGGCGTGATCGCAGCCAGCGTCACCGGCGTGAGGTCCCTGACCGGATCGTAGTTCATTTTCGCAAACAGGCTCGGCACGATCGCAATCTCGGCGACGTACGCCATCAGCAGGGTATAGCCGTCGGGCGCGGCCTTGGCGGCGATGTCGGCGCCTATCATGCCGCTGGCGCCGGGGCGGTTGTCGATCACCACCTGCTGGCCCCAGGCTTCCGCCAGTTTCAGCGCCACCACGCGCGACAGGATATCCGCCGTGCCGCCCGGCGCATAGGGCGTGACGATGCGTATCGTCTTCGTGGGGTAAGTCTGCGCATGCGCGCACGCCATCAATGCACAACTGACAAGGCAGCACAACAGACGCGACATGATAATTTCCCTTTGCATGGATGACTGCGAAAAGTTTACACGCTAGAATCGGGCCTGAGGAACTCCGCGCGCGGATATCATACTGCACTGCACCCGAAAACGATGAAGCTGACCCTGCTGGGCACCGGCACGCCGACGCCCTCACTTAAACGAGCGAGTTCCAGCTACCTCTTCGAGATCGGGTCGGACGTCATCGTCATGGACCATGGGCCGGGCGCGCATAACCGGCTGCTCGAAGCGGGCAAGCGCGCGGTCGATGTGACGCACGTCTTTTTCAGCCATTTGCATTACGACCACTGCCTCGATTTCGTGCGTCTTTTCATGACGCGATGGGACCAGGGTGCGGACCGCATTCCTGAACTTAAAATATACGGGCCGCCGCCCGTGCGCCGCATGTGCGAGCAGTTATTCGGCGAAGACGGCGCATTTGCACCGGATTTGAACGCGCGGATCAAGCATCAGGGATCGATCGATATTTTTGTCGCGCGCGGCGGCGTGCCGCCGCGCAAGTGGCCGCACCCGGAGATCACCGAATTGAAATCCGGTGATACGGTGCAGGGCAATGGCTGGAAGCTGACGGTCGCGCCGGCTTCGCACGTGCAGCCGTACCTCGAATGCTACGCCTACCGCATTGACGGTGCGGAGGGCTCGGTGTGCTATTCGGGTGACAGCGGCGGGGTGGCGCCGGCGCTGATCGACCTCGCGCGCGGCTGCGACGTGCTCATACACATGAATCATTATTTCAGCGGCACCGAGCCGACCGAAATCTATCGGGTCGTGTGCGGCAATCACGAAGACGTCGCCAAGGTCGCCGCGGCGGCGGGGGTGAAGACGCTGGTGCTCACGCATTTTCTGGAACAGATCGACCAGCCCGGCATGCGCGAACACATCGTGCGCGAGATCGCCAAAACGTTCAGCGGTCACATCGTGTGGGGTGAGGACCTGATGGAGGTCCCGGTCGCCGGTCCCCGCATGTTCAGGATGGTGTAGACGCCGAGGAGCGCCAATGGACCAACCCGCTTTTCCGATGATCAAAGTGCCTGCCGAACGCAGCATGGCCAAGCCGCGCCGCACCGGACTCACCATGATGATCGACTGGGGTCTGCCGCTCGCTCAGCAGGCGGATTATCTCGACATGTCGGGCGGCTTCATCGATCTGGCGAAGATCGCCGTGGGATCGGTGCGCGTTTACGGCGAGCAGCAATTGCGCCGCAAGGTTGCGCTCTATAAAGACCACGGCGTGCGGTGCTTCGTCGGCGGCGGCATCGTCGAGCGGCTGTTCGCGCTCGATGGACCGGATTCGCTGACGCCGTTCTTCAGGGAGATGCGGCGCGTCGGCATCGACATCGTGGAGATTTCGGACAACTATGTCACGCTGGATCGTGACGAGCGCTTTCGCCAGACCGGGCTTGCACGCGATGCCGGGCTCGCGGTATTCGGCGAAATCGGTTCCAAGCACGATCATTCGGGCGCGGGTTTCCTGCTCGGCCAGGCGCGCGATTGTTTCGACGCCGGCGCCGAAATGCTGATCGTCGAAGGCTACGAACTCGTCGACGACGGCCGGCCGAAAAGCGAGCTGATCGATGCGCTGCGCGAGGGGCTGGATTTCTCGCGCGCGCTGTTCGAACTGCCGGGGCCGTGGATCAGCGGGGTGAACGCGTCGCAGGTGCAGGATCTCAAAAAATTCCTGATCGGAGAGTTCGGGCCCGACGTGTCGATCGGCAACGTCATGCCGGAGGATATATTCGAAACCGAGATGTCCCGCCAGGGGATGGGGGTCGTGCAGCCGACGCGCGTGGTCTGGCGGTGAGTGCAGGCGTGACCACCCGAACGAGCGCGTAGCCCGGATGAATGAAATGAAAGCCGGGGACAGACTATTGCGGGCGGGGGAACCCGGAATGCGCTGCGCTTCTTACGGGCTGCGTCCAGGCCTCCCCGCTTGAAGATCGCCGACATCCACGCCACCGTGGTCACGGTGCCCACGCTCTTTGCCTATGGCTTCTCGCAGGGCTGGTCCGATGGCTTTACGCGTACGATACTCGAGGTGGTGACCGACGAGGGTCTCATCGGGCTGGGCGAGGTGCCCTACGCAAAGTCTGCCGGCACGATCCGCGACAAATTTCTGCCCCGCGTGAAGGGGCTGCGGGTTGAGGAGATCGAGACCGCGCGCCGGCGCTGCGTGAAACAACACAATGATTTCGGCGGGTTCAGGGACGCATCCGAAGAAACGTGCTTCGCCGGCATCGAGATGGCGCTGTGGGATATCGCCGGCAAGCGCGCGGGCCTGCCGGTCTGCCGGATGATGGGTGGAGCGGTGCGCGACATGGCGCCGTTCGTGGCTTACGGCTCGATCATCGTGCGCGAACGCACGCAGCATGCCGAGCGCGAGATTCCTGCGCTGATGGCGGCGCAGGCGAAAGCGGCGGTCGCCCGCAGCGGTGCACTATTCTACGAGTTCAAGATCGGTCGGCATTCGGTGGCATGCGACATCGAATCGACGCGGGCCATCCGGGACGCGCTCGGCCCCGGCGTTGATCTGGGCGTCGACATGAACATGGCCTATACCATCGACCAGTGCCGGCGCTACCTCGACGCGGTGCGCGGCTGCAAGCTCGCCAATCTTGAAGAGCCCGTTGCCCGCCTTGCCGACCTCGAGCGCATCCGGCGTGACTACGGCATTCCGGTTTCCAGCCACTGCACGGACCTCGAGATGATAGTGCACTATCCGCTGATCGACAGCGTGGTGGGAGACCTGCACGTTCACGGCGGCATCGCCAGGACCTGCCGCACGGCGGCGCTGGCCGAGACTCACAACAAGCGTTTCTGGCTGCGCTCGAGCCTTGAACTCGGCATCTCATGGGCCGCTATGTGCCATTTTGGCGTAATCTGCCCGCAGGCGGACCGTCCGGGCCAGGCGCTGATGGACTGGATCGAGGATGACTGCATCGAGGGCGAGCCCTGGCATGTTACCAACGGCGGCGTGCGCCCTCCCGACCGGCCCGGGCTGGGCGTCGATCTCGACCGCGCGGCGCTCGCCAGGTATCACGAGTACTACCGCGAGCATGGCGAGAAGGGCTGGTACGAGCATCCCTGATGCCGGTGCGGACACTCAACTTGAGTAAACTGAAATCTTGTCGCCGGTGCGTGCCGAAATATTTCTGGGGGGTCCAATGAAAATCATTGCGTCTATCATATGCGGGTTGCTGGCGTGGGCAAGCGCCGGCACGGGATACGCGCAAAATTATCCGGCCAGGGCCGTGAAGATCGTGGTTCCGCTCGGCACCGGCAGCGCGTCGGACGCGATGACCCGCATCGTCGCGCAGAAGCTCAACGAAACATGGTCGCAGCCGGTCATCGTCGAAAACCAGCCCGGCGCGAACGGCATTCCGGCCACCGCGGCGGTCGTGAAATCACCGCCCGACGGCTACACGCTGATGATCATCGCCGCCAACCATGTAATCAACACCAGTCTCTTCAGCAAACTGCCCTATGACGCCATGCGCGACATCAAGCCGATTGCGCGCATGGGATTTACGCCTTTGCTGATGGTTGTGCATCCGTCGGTTCCCGCCAGGACTATCAAGGAGTTCATCG
>JAYWDM010000250.1:0-14773 GCA_043779885.1 Betaproteobacteria bacterium
GGTCACAAGCAGCACTACCGTGTGATCGACTTCAAGCGCGACAAGGACGGCATCGTCGCGAAGGTCGAGCGTATCGAGCATGATCCCAACCGCAGCGCCAATATCGCGCTTCTGTGCTATACGGACGGCGAACGCCGTTACGTGATCGCGCCGAAAGGCATGGTCGTGGGCATGCAGGTGCAGAACGGATCCGAGGCGCCGATCAAAGCGGGCAACGCGCTGCCGCTCAGGAACATTCCGGTCGGCACGACGATACACTGCATTGAAATGATGCCCGGCAAGGGCGCGCAGCTCGCGCGCGCCGCCGGCGCTTCCGTGCAGCTGCTGGCGCGCGAAGGCGAATATGCGCAGTTGCGCCTGCGCTCCGGCGAGATTCGCAAGGTGCACATCAATTGCCGCGCGACCATCGGCGAGGTCGGCAACGAAGAGAACAGCCTGCGTTCGATCGGCAAGGCCGGTGCCGTGCGCTGGCGCGGCATTCGCCCGACGGTGCGCGGGGTGGCGATGAACCCGATCGATCATCCGCACGGCGGCGGTGAAGGCAAGACCGCTGCGGGCCGGCACCCGGTAAGCCCGTGGGGCACTTTGACCAAGGGCTACCGCACGCGCAATAACAAGCGCACCAACGGCATGATCGTGCGCCGGCGGCATGCCAAAGTAAGCACCGGATAACGAGGTAAATAAACATGGCACGTTCAATTAAAAAAGGCCCGTTCGTCGACTATCACCTGATGGCCAAGGTCGAAGCGGCGCGCGCATCCAACGACAAGCGCCCGCTCAAAACGTGGTCGCGGCGCTCGACCATCCTGCCCGATTTCGTGGGGCTGACGATCGCGGTACACAACGGCAAGCAGCATGTCCCCGTCTATATTTCCGAAAACATGGTGGGTCACAAGCTGGGAGAATTTTCCCATACGCGGATTTTCAAGGGCCATTCAAAAGCCGGCAGTGCCGCCGCACCGACGGCTGACAAGAAGTCCAGTGTTGCCGCGCCCGCCGCGGCGCAGGCCAAGAAGTGAGGGATGCGGCAATGGAAACCACGGCAAAACTTAATGGTGTTCGACTTTCCCCGCAAAAGGGCCGGCTGGTCGCCGATCAGATCCGCGGTCTGCAGGTCGAAAAAGCGCTCAACCTGCTTGCGTTCAGCCCCAAGAAGGGCGCGGTTATCATACGCAAGGTGCTCGAGTCGGCCATCGCAAATGCGGAACACAACGATGGCGCCGACATCGACGAACTGAAGGTCACCCGCATATACGTCGAGAAGGGGCCTGTATTGAAACGCTTCGCGGCGCGCGCAAAGGGCCGCGGCGTGCGCGTGTTGAAGCACAGCTGCCACATTCACCTCACCGTCGGCGACGGAAGGATATAGTCATGGGACAAAAAATACATCCAGTCGGATTCCGCCTGTCGGTGCTGCGTAACTGGACTTCGAAATGGTATGCGAACAGCAAGAATTTCCCGGGCATGCTGCAGGAAGACATCAAGGTGCGCGATTTCCTGAAGCAGAAGCTGGCCCATGCCGCAGTCGGAAAAATCATCATCGAGCGTCCGGCGAAGAACGCCAAGATCACCATATTCAGCGCGCGCCCCGGTGTCGTCATCGGCAAGAAGGGCGAGGACATCGAGTCGCTGAAGGCGCAGCTGCAGCAATTGCTGCACGTGCCGGTGCACATCAACATCGAGGAGATACGCAAGCCGGAACTCGACGCGCAGCTGATCGCCGATTCCATCGCACAACAGCTGCAGAAACGCATCATGTTCCGCCGTGCGATGAAGCGCGCAATCACCAACGCCATGCGGCTGGGCGCGCAAGGCATCAAGATCATGAGCGCGGGACGGTTGAATGGTATCGAGATCGCGCGCACGGAATGGTATCGGGAAGGCCGCGTGCCGTTGCATACGCTGCGCGCCGACATTGATTACGGGTTTTCCGAAGCGAAAACCACGTACGGCATTATCGGCATCAAGGTGTGGGTGTTCAAGGGCGAAGTCCTGACCAAGCACGAGCAGGCGCTGGCTGCGCCGGCGGCGACACCTGAATCGCTGGTGTCCGACAGGCCCGCGTCCGACAAGCCCGCGCCGAAACCGGCGCCCAAGAAAAGACGCACAGGAGTAAAGCATGCTGCAGCCAGCTAGAAGGAAGTACCGCAAGGAACAGAAGGGCCGCAACAAGGGTGTGGCGACCCGCGGCGCCAAGGTAAGCTTCGGCGACTACGGTCTTAAGGCGCTGACGCGCGGTCGTTTGACGGCGCGCCAGATCGAAGCAGCGCGGCGCGCCATGACGCGCCATATCAAACGCGGCGGCCGCATCTGGATCCGCATTTTTCCGGATAAGCCGATCTCGCGCAAACCCGCCGAGGTACGCATGGGAAATGGCAAGGGCAACCCCGAATACTGGGTGGCCGAAATCGTGCCGGGCAAGATACTGTATGAAATGGACGGCATCGACGAGGCATCCGCGCGCGAGGCGTTTCGTCTCGCCTCGGCCAAGCTGCCGCTGCTGACGACGTTCGTACACCGTATGGTCGGAGGCTAAGCCATGAAAGCGAGTGAACTACGCGTCAAAAGCGCGGACGAATTGCGGCAGGAACTGAACGATTTGCTGAAAGCGCAGTTCAGTCTGCGCATGCAGGTTGCGACCCAGCAACTCACCAACAACAGCCAGATCGGAAAAGTGCGCCGTGACATCGCCCGGGTGCGCACAATTATCAATGAAAAGGCACGCCAGTCATGACCGAAACCACCGCGACTGAAACTACCGCGACAGAAACCACCGCGACAAAGCGCACACTGACCGGCCGCGTCGTCAGCGACAAGATGAACAAGACGGTGACGGTGCTGGTCGAGCGCCGCGTCAAGCATCCGCTCTACGGAAAAATCGTCACGCGCTCGAAGAAATACCATGCCCACGACGAGAAAAACGAGTTCAAAGCGGGCGATACCGTGTTAATCGAGGAATCCCGCCCTCTCGCGAAAACCAAGGCCTGGCGCGTAAGCAAACTGATCGAGAAGGCGCGCGAGATTTAATTCGCACGCAAACCGGTTGTAGTCGCCGGGAATTCAGTGTAAACTCTTCGGCTTCTTGAAACTGCGCGCCCGGCCTTGATTTAATTCGGCGCGCACGACCTGACCCCGGACGGGTTCCAAGACTGACCGCTGGCATGCAGCAGGGCGGATCAAGTTGGAAATGATTGCAGCACAAAGCGAGAGCAGAAAATGATACAGATGCAGTCCATCCTGGATGTTGCTGACAACACGGGTGCGCGCGCCGTTATGTGCATCAAGGTGCTCGGCGGCTCGAAGCGCCGGTATGCGGGCATCGGCGACGTGATCAAAGTCAGCGTGAAGGACGCAGCACCCCGCGGCCGTGTGAAGAAGGGTGAAATCTACAATGCAGTGGTCGTGCGTACCGCCAAGGGGATACGCCGCGCCGACGGTTCGCTGATCAAGTTCGACAGCAACGCCGCCGTGTTGCTTACGGCCAAACTGGAGCCGATAGGCACGCGCATTTTCGGACCGGTGACACGTGAATTGAGAAGCGAGCGTTTCATGAAAATCGTTTCGCTGGCGCCGGAAGTTCTGTAAGTACGTATAGGTAGACAAGAATGCGCAAGATCAAAAAAGGCGATGACGTGATCGTCATCACCGGCAAGGACAAGGGCAAACGGGGCATGGTGACCCGCGTGGTGGACCTGGAGCACGTGCTGGTCGAGGGCGCCAACCGGGTCAAGAAGCACCAGCGGCCGAATCCGATGAAAAACACCCCCGGCGGCATCGTTGACAAGGAAATGCCGCTGCACGTGTCGAACGTGGCAATTTACAATCCGGTCACCAAGAAAGCCGATCGCGTCGGCGTGAAACTGCTCGATGACGGTCGCCGCGTGCGTTTCTACAAATCCAATGGCGAAGTGATCGACGCATGAGTACTCCAGCTAAAGGCAGCGGCAAAGACAAGGGTGCTGCGCCGGCATCGCGCCTGCACACGCATTACCATGAGCAGGTAGTCAAACGGCTTGTCGAGCAGTTCGGCTATAAGTCGGTGATGCAGGTGCCGCGCATCGAAAAAATCACCCTTAACATGGGTGTCGGCGAGGCGGTCAACGACAAGAAGATCATGGACAACGCGGTTGCCGACATGGCCAAGATTTCCGGCCAGAAGCCGCTCGTGACCAAGTCCAAGAAATCGATCGCGACGTTCAAGATTCGCGACAACTATCCGATCGGCTGCAAGGTCACCCTGCGCGGCACGCGCATGTATGAATTCCTCGACCGTCTGGTGACGGTTGCGATTCCGCGCATCCGCGACTTCCGCGGGATTCCGGGCAAGTCGTTTGACGGCCGCGGGAACTTCAATTTCGGCATCAAGGAACAGATCATTTTCCCCGAGATCGAATACGACAAGATCGACGCTTTGCGCGGCATGAACATCACGATTACCACTACCGCGAAAACAGACGCCGAAGGCCGTGCCCTTCTGGCCGCGTTCAAATTTCCGTTCAGGAACTGACCCATGTCCAAACTCGTGTTGAAACTCCGCGACCAGAACCGCCGCAAGCTGGTGAAGAAATTCGCCGCCAGGCGCGTGGAACTCAAGGCCATCGTCAACAATCAGAAGCTGTCTTCGGAAGACCGCTATGAAGCGCGGTTGAAGCTGCAGAGGCTGCCGCGCGATTCGAGCCCCGTGCGCCTGAGAAACCGCTGTGCATTGACGGGTCGTCCGCGCGGCGTCTACAGCAAATTCGGCCTCGGCCGCAGCAAGCTGCGCGACATCGCGATGCGCGGGGAGATTCCCGGCGTGATCAAGGCAAGCTGGTAGCCGGAAGCCAGGAGAAAAAATAACCATGAGCATGAGTGATCCGATCGCCGACATGTTGACGCGCATCCGCAATGCGCAGATGTCGGAAAAAGTTTCCGTTGCGATGCCGGCCAGCAAGGTAAAGGCCGCGATCGCCAAAGTCCTGAAGGACGAAGGCTATATCGACGATTTCGCGGTGCGTCCGCTTGACGGCAAACCGGTGCTGGAAGTCGGTCTGAAGTATTACGCCGGCCGCCCGGTGATCGAGAAACTCGAGCGCGTCAGCCGGCCCGGACTGCGCATTTACAAGCCGAGCGACGCCATTCCGCGCGTCATGAACGGGCTGGGTGTCGCGATCGTATCGACCTCCAAGGGTGTGATGACCGACCGCAAGGCGCGCGGGCTCGGCATCGGCGGCGAAGTTTTGTGCATCGTTGCATAGTTGACGCGGCGAACGAGGAATAGCGATGTCCAGGATAGGTAATTTTCCGGTTGATCTGCCGGCCAATGTCGAGATTCAGTTGTCGGGCACCGAGATTGCCGTGAAAGGTCCGCTCGGCACGCTGACGCAGGCGATGTCGGCGCAGGTGTCGGTCGAAAAAGTCGAGAACCAGCTGCAGTTCAAGGTCGCCAATGAGTCGCGCTCAGCCAATGCGCTGTCGGGAACGATGCGGGCGCTGGTCGCCAACATGGTGCACGGCGTGACCAAGGGCTATGAACGCAAGCTGACACTGGTCGGCGTCGGCTACCGTGCACAGGCGCAGGGCGACAAACTCAATCTCACGCTGGGTTTTTCGCACCCGGTAGTGCACCAGATGCCCAAAGGCATCAAGGTCGAGACGCCGACGCAGACCGAGATCATGATCAAAGGCATCGATAAGCAGGTGGTCGGACAGGTGGCTGCTGAAATTCGCGCTTACCGCCGCCCGGAGCCGTATAAAGGCAAGGGCGTGCGTTATGCGGACGAAACGGTCATCCTCAAAGAGACCAAGAAGAAGTAGAGGCGACAGATGAAAGAAGACAAGAATCAGGCGCGGTTGCGCCGGGCGCAGCAAACCCGCCGCAAAATCGCGGAGTTAAGGGTCGTGCGACTCGCTGTACACCGCTCCAACGGCCATATGTACGCGCAAGTCATCGATGCGAGCGGCGCCAAAATTCTGGCCAGCGCGTCGACGATCGGGCCGGAATTGCGCAAGTCGATCAAGAACGGCGGCAACGTCGAGGCCGCGGCTGCGGTCGGCAAGCTGATTGCCGAAAAAGCGAAAGCGCTGGGCATAGAGGCTGTCGCGTTTGACCGCGGCGGCTACAAATATCACGGTCGTGTGAAGGCGTTGGCGGAAGCCGCGCGCGAGCACGGGCTCAAGTTCTAGTCAGGACACGACATGGCAAAACTCCAGGCAAACAGAATGGCGGGCGGCGAGGAACGTGGCGACGGCCTGCGCGAGAAGATGATCGCGATCAATCGCGTCACCAAGGTGGTGAAAGGCGGCCGTGTCATGGGTTTCGCGGCGCTGGTGGTTGTCGGTGACGGTGACGGCCGCGTCGGCATGGGCAAAGGCAAGGCGCGCGAAGTGCCGGTCTCGGTGCAAAAGGCGATGGATGAGGCGCGCCGCAAGCTCGTGAAAATCAATCTCAAGAACGGCACGTTGCATCACGCCGTTACCGGCCGGCATGGTTCGGCGCGCGTTTACATGCAACCCGCTTCCGACGGCACGGGCATCATCGCGGGCGGTCCGATGCGCGCGATTTTCGAGGTGATGGGTGTTACGAACGTGCTTGCCAAAATCATCGGCTCGACCAATCCCTACAATGTCGTGCGCGCGACCTTGAATGGCCTGCAGGCGATGAATTCGCCGTCGGACATCGCGGCCAAGCGCGGCAAGTCGGTCGAAGAGATCGCGGGGTAAGCCATGGTCAAGACGAAACCCGCGGGAAAAACAATCAAGGTCACGCTGGTGCGCAGCCTGATAGGCACGATGGAAACTCATCGTGCGACGGTGCGCGGCCTGGGTTTGCGCCGCATCAATTCCACGGTCGACGTGATTGATACGCCGGCGGTGCGCGGCATGATCAATAAAGTCAGCTACCTCCTGAAGTGCGAGGGATAAATGCAACTCAACACGATTAAACCGGCCGCCGGTTCCAAGCATGCCAAGCGCCGGGTCGGCCGCGGTATCGGCAGCGGACTCGGCAAAACGGCCGGACGCGGGCACAAGGGGCAATCCTCCCGTGCAGGTGGTTATCACAAGGTAGGATTCGAAGGCGGCCAGATGCCGCTGCAACGCCGGTTGCCCAAGCGCGGTTTCGTTTCCCCCATGCGCAACGATACCGCGGAAGTCCGTTTGTCGGATCTGAACCGGCTCAAAGCCGACACCATCGATATTCTGGTACTCAAAGAAGCGGGTGTTGTGCCGCTTCACGCGCTGTCGGCAAAAGTGATCGTGTCCGGCGAGTTGAAGCGCAAGGTTACATTGCACGGTTTGCTCACGTCGAAAGGCGCAAAAGCCGCAGTCGAGGCCGCCGGCGGCACGGTGGAAATGCCCGCGAATGCCCAGGCCACGCCGGCCAAGAGCGGGAAAAAAGTCGCGCGCAAAGCGGCGGCCATCGCCAAAGCCGAAATACGGGCCGCCACGACTTCCGCGACGATCGCGGAGGAGAACGCCATAGCGGCGGTTAGCGCGGAGGCGAAAGCCGAAGCCAAGACCAAGGCCAAGGCGGAATCCAAAGTGAAAGCCGAATCCAAGGCGGAAAAAAAGGCCGAACCCAAAGCCAAGGCGGGCAAAGACGCGCCCGCCAAGAAATCCAAGAAGGCTGAGTAAAGTTGGCTAATCAGGACTCCAGGCTGAGCATGCAGGGCAAGATGGGCGACCTGAACCGTCGCCTGCTCTTCCTGCTCGGCGCGCTGATTGTGTACCGCGTGGGTGCGCATATTCCGGTGCCCGGGATCGATCCGGTCGCGCTGGCGGAACTTTTCAAGTCGCAGCGCGGCGGCATCCTCGACATGTTCAATATGTTTTCGGGCGGCGCGCTGTCGCGCTTCACCATTTTCGCGCTCGGCATCATGCCGTATATCTCCGCATCGATCATCATGCAGCTGATGACGGTGGTGTCGCCCACGCTCGAAACGCTGAAGAAGGAAGGCGAAGCGGGCCGCCGCAAGATCACGCAGTACACGCGCTACGGCACCGCCGGACTCGCGTTGTTCCAGGGCATGGGCATCGCGATTGCGCTCGAGTCGCAGCGCGGACTGGTGCTCGATCCGGGGCTGGCGTTTCGCCTCACCACCATGATCACGCTCGTTACGGGCACGATGTTCCTCATGTGGCTGGGCGAGCAGATCACGGAACGCGGCATAGGCAACGGCATCTCGCTGATCATCTTTGCGGGTATCGCGGCAGGCCTGCCGAATGCGGTCGTTGGCACGCTCGAATTGCAACGCACCGGGGCATTCACGATCCTGACGATCTTCTTTATTGCGGCACTGGTGATCGGCGTCACCGCGCTGGTGTGTTTTGTCGAGCGCGGTCAGCGCCGCATCCTCGTTAACTACGCCAAGCGCCAGGTAGGGCGCAAGGTCTACGGCGGCCAGTCGTCGCACCTGCCGCTTAAACTCAATATGTCGGGCGTGATTCCGCCAATCTTCGCGTCGAGCATCATATTGTTTCCCGCCACGCTCGCCGGCTGGTTCGGCACCGGCGAAAACATGCGCTGGTTGTCGAACATCGCGTCGACCCTGCATCCCGGGCAGCCGGTTTACGTTTTTCTTTATTCGGCGGCAATCGTATTTTTCTGCTTCTTTTATGCGGCGCTGATGTTCAATCCGAAGGAAACCGCCGACAACCTGAAGAAAAGCGGCGCGTTTGTGCCCGGCATCCGGCCTGGTGACCAGACTGCGCGCTATATCGAAAAGATCATGCTGCGGCTGACGCTGGTGGGTTCGGTCTACGTTACGCTGGTGTGTCTGCTGCCCGAGTTCCTGATCGTGTGGAAGAACGTGCCGTTTTACTTTGGCGGCACCAGTCTGCTGATTATCGTGGTGGTGACAATGGATTTCATGGCGCAGGTGCAGGCTTATGCGATGAGCCACCAGTATGAAAGCCTGCTCAAAAAGGCCAATTTCAAGGGCGGCGGCGAATTTCCGACTCGTTAATGGCGAAAGAAGAAACCATAGAAATGCAGGGTTCAATTGTCGAAACCCTGCCCAACGCAACATTCCGGGTAAAGCTGGAAAACGGCTATACGGTGCTTGGTCATATTTCCGGCAAGATGCGCATGCACTACATACGCATCCTGCCGGGCGATAAGGTTACGGTGGAAGTATCGCCGTACGATCTGACGCGGTGTCGCATCACATTCCGCGCCAAGTAGCGCGGACAAGGATTAAAGGAGCGAATAATGAAAGTGCTGGCCTCGGTAAAGAAGATATGCCGAAACTGCAAGATCATCCGCAGGAAGCGCGTGGTGCGCGTGATCTGCAAGGATCCGCGCCATAAGCAGCGCCAGGGGTAAACGGCATGATTGTTCGTTTACTGATGAAAATTAACAGGTTACAATCACAGGTTTGCGATTTTTGGCATACGTTCAGGCGCACGCCGCCAGCACAACGAGGTAGAAAACTATGGCCCGTATCGGTGGGGTAAATATCCCAAATCATCAACACGCGGAAATCGCGCTCACCGCGATCTATGGCGTTGGCCGCAGCCGCGCGCGCGCGATATGCGCGGCGGCAAGAATCGTGAGCACGTCCAAGATCAAGGACCTGTCGGATGCCGACATGGAGAAGCTGCGCGAGCAGGTCGCGAAGTTCGCGATCGAAGGTGATTTGCGGCGCGAAGTTTCAATGAACATCAAGCGCCTGATGGATCTCGGGACCTGGCGCGGGTTGCGCCATCGTCGCGGGCTGCCGGTGCGCGGTCAGCGTACGCGCACGAACGCGCGCACGCGCAAGGGCCCGCGTAAAGCGGCGGTCAAAATCCAGAAGGCAGTTACGGCCTGATCGACAGTCAAGAGCGGAAAGCACATTCAATGGCAAAGGCAAATACACGGGTTCGCAAGAAGGTCAAGAAAAATGTGGCGGAAGGCATCGCGCACATTCATGCTTCCTTCAACAACACCGTCATTACGATCACCGATCGCCAGGGCAACGCGCTGTCGTGGGCGACGAGCGGTTCGGCCGGTTTCAAGGGCTCGCGCAAATCGACCCCGTTCGCGGCGCAGATCGCCGGCGAACACGCGGGGAAACTCGCGCAGGAGTGCGGCGTGAAGAATCTCGAGGTCCGCATCAAAGGCCCGGGCCCCGGCCGCGAGTCCGCGATGCGCGCGTTAAACGCGCTTGGCTTCAAGATCACCAGTATCGCCGACGTCACGCCCGTCCCGCACAACGGATGCCGCGCGCCGAAGCGGCGTCGCATTTAAGGAGAACGGGCTGTGGCCAGAAATCTAGATGCAAAATGCCGCCAGTGCCGCCGCGAGGGCGAAAAACTGTTCCTCAAAGGCGACAAGTGCTTTACCGACAAATGCGCGATCGAGCGCCGCAATTACCCGCCGGGTCAGCATGGGCAGAAAAACAGCCGCTTGTCCGGCTACGGCGTGCAACTGCGTGAAAAGCAGAAGCTGCGCCGCATATACGGGCTGCTCGAACGCCAGTTCCGTAATATTTATCACCGCGCGGAGCAAAAGAAGGGCATTACCGGCGAGACCCTGCTGCAAATGCTCGAATCGCGGCTCGACAACATCACGTTCAAGATGGGCTTCGGCGCATCGCGTTCCGAAGCGCGTCAGATTGTCCGCCACAACGGCATCCTGGTGAATGGCAAGCGGGTAAACATTCCATCCTACCTGCTGCGCCCGGGCGACGTCGTTGAAGTCGCGGGCAAGGCCAAGGAGCATCTGCGCATCAAAGCGGCGCTCGAAGCCACCTCCGGACGCGGCTATCCGGAATGGCTTGAAGTCGACACCGCAGCATTCAAAGGCACCTTCAAGACCATGCCGCAGCGCAGCGATCTGCCCTCCACCATCAATGAATCGCTGGTGGTCGAGCTTTACTCGAAATAATTGCCATAGGATTACGCCATGCCCAGCAGCACTTTTCTCAAGCCTCGTATTATCGACGTGCAGAACATTTCCCCGTTCCACGCCAAGGTTACGATGGAACCGTTCGAGCGCGGATACGGCCACACGCTCGGCAATGCGTTACGGCGCATTCTGCTGTCCTCGATGCCCGGTTTTGCCGCGACCGAAGTCAAGATGAGCGGCGTATTGCACGAATACTCAACCATCGACGGCGTGCAGGAAGATGTCGTCGACATCCTGCTGAACCTCAAGGGTATCGTGTTGAAGTTGCACAACCGCGAGGAAGCGACGCTGACGCTCAGGAAACAGGGCGAGGGCGTGGTGACGGCGGGCGACATCGAGCCGATGCACGACGTCGAAATGGTCAATCCCGACCATGTGATCGCGCATTTGACGTCCGGCGGCAAGCTCGATATGCAGATTACGGTTGGCCACGGCCGCGGCTACGTGCCGGCGGCAGTGCGCACCAGCCGTGGCGAGCAGATTGAAGGCGCCATCAGCCGTGCGGTGGGCAGCATCCTGCTGGATGCTTCATACAGCCCGGTGCGGCGCGTCAGTTACCAGGTTGATTCGGCGCGCGTCGAACAGCGCACCGACCTCGACAAGCTGATCGTCGACATCGAAACGAACGGCGCGATCGAGCCGGAAGAAGCGATCCGCTACGCCGCGCGCATTCTCGTTGACCAGCTGGTGGTGTTTGCCGATCTTAAAGGCACTCCGGTGCAGGTCGAGCAGCCGAAAGCCCAGCAGATCGACCCGATCCTGCTGCGTCCGGTCGACGATCTCGAACTGACCGTACGTTCGGCGAATTGCCTGAAAGCCGAAAACATCTATTACATCGGCGACCTGATACAGCGCACCGAAACCGAACTTTTGAAGACGCCGAATCTCGGCCGCAAGTCGCTCAATGAAATCAAGGAAGTGCTTGCCTCGCGCGGACTCACGCTCGGCATGCGGCTCGAAAACTGGCCGCCGGTCGGCCTTGAGAAAGTCTGAAAACGGGTTAAAAACGAAGGGAAATATCCCCTTCGTGCTCCCCCAGGTACGGCCTGTTTCAATGCAGTCTGAAGCAGGCTCAACAAAGGAATTACCATGCGTCACCGGCTAGGCCTGAGAAAACTCAACCGCACGAGCAGCCATCGTCTCGCGATGCTGCGCAACATGACTGTGTCGCTGCTGCGGCATGAAGTCATCAAAACCACATTGCCCAAGGCAAAGGAACTGCGTCGCGTCGCGGAACCCATACTGACGCTGGGCAAATCGCCTTCCCTCGCCAATCGCCGGCTTGCGTTCGACCGCTTGCGTGACCGCGAGATGGTGACCAAGCTGTTTGGCGAACTCGGCCCGCGCTATGCCGCGCGCAACGGGGGCTATCTGCGCATACTGAAATTCGGCTTTCGCAAGGGGGATAACGCGCCCATGGCGGTCGTGGAACTGATCGACCGTCCTGAGGTCAGCGGGGATGTAAAAGAAGAATCGCCTGCCAAGGCGGCATAATAATAAATGCCACAATTTTGAAAAGCCGGCCGCGTGCCGGCTTTTTTGTCGGCATGCCGGACCGGGGCGCGGCTTACGCGGTGCTGCCTGCGTAACCGGTATTGGCAGGCCGGCGCAAAATCCACATAATGGCAACAACGGGCGTGCCGCCGCCAACGCCGAAGAAAGCCGCTGATGCTCGATGCAATGGAATTAACGGGCCGCGCGCGCAGTCATGTGGTACAGCGCGACGATCTCGACGCCGCCGTGCATCGCGACGTGCTGGAACCCTTTCTCGCGCTGCAGGCGGCGGCGGCCGGCGACGGCATCGACCTGCGGATCGTCAGCGGATTCCGCGATTTCGCGGCGCAACTGCGCATCTGGAACATGAAATTCAGCGGCGAGCGTCCGCTCTACGACGCGGCTGGCAATATGCGCGAGCACGCGGGCCTGAATGACGGCGAACTGCTGGACGGTATCCTGTGCTGGAGCGCGCTGCCAGGCGCCAGCCGCCATCATTGGGGCACGGATATCGACGTGATCGACCGCGCCGCGATGCCGGAAAATTATCGCTTTAAACTGCTGCCGGAGGAATACGCAGCGGGTGGCGTATTCCACGGGCTGCGCGTGTGGCTGGACGCGAACATGGCGCGCTTTGGCTTCTTTCACCCTTATGCGGATTATCGCGGCGGCGTTTATCCCGAACCCTGGCACCTGAGCTTTGCTGCGATTTCCACCCCCGCGCTGCAACTGCTGACGCCGGAACTGATTGCCGATACGGTGCGCGACAGCGAGGTCCTCGGCAAGGAACAGGTGCTGGCGCAGTTGCCGGATATCTATCGCAAGTTCGTGGCCAATATCTCCGCTCCGCGCGTGTCCGCTCCGCAACCGCCGAAAGTCGCGTAGTCGCGCCTGTTTTGCCGCATGAGCATTTTTCTGTTTACGGATTTCGGCGCGGCAGACATTTACGCGGGCCAGGTCAAGGCCGCCCTCGCCCGGCATGCGCCGGGCATCGCGGTCATCGATCTGCTGCACGAGGCACCCGCATTCAATCCGCACGCGGGCGCGCATCTGCTGGCCGCACTCGTGGCGCAGATCGACGCGGGCAGCGTGACGATGGCAGTCGTCGATCCGGGCGTTGGCAGCGCGCGTCACGCGTCAGTCATCAAGGCCGATCAACGCTGGTTGCTGGGGCCGGACAATGGGCTGTTGTCGGTCGTCGCGGCGCGTGCGCATGCGTGCGCGTACTGGCGCGTGACATGGCAGCCTGAATCGTTGTCCGCCTCTTTTCATGGCCGCGACCTCTTTGCGCCACTGGCGGCGGCGATCGCGCTTGGCGAGTTCCCGGCGGGTAAAGCAGTACCTGCGGACGACTTGAGCGTCGACTGGGGCGCCGCCGATCTCGCCGAGATTATCTACATCGATCACTTCGGCAATGCGCTTACCGGCCTGCGCGCGCAGGGCTTGCCACCCGCTACCCGTGTGGTGGTCGGCGGCAGATCGCTCACCGGTGCGCGTACGTTTTCCGCCGTTCCGCCGGGCACGACCTTCTGGTACGCAAACAGCATCGGCCTCGTTGAGATCGCCGGCAATGGCTGCAGCGCGGCGCGCAAACTGGGACTTGCGGTGGGTCAACCGATCGGTTTTTCCGGTAGCGTCGCAGATACATAGGGCGCGACGCAGAATTGGTGTTTAAAATGCCTGTACGAGGTGACGTTCGTTGAAGCCGGGGAATGGTACGGGATTGCCGACCACGCCGCCGGAGCAAGCGGTCCGCGGATGGTGCGACAAGTAGCGGCGCCCACACGGGAGAGATGATGAACGTGACGAATCACGCGGACCTGCTGGTACGCAATATCGACTGGCTGATCACCGTCGATAAGAGTCGCCGCGTGATCCGCGATGCGGCGATCGTGGTCAGAAACGGGATGTTCGCCGCGGTCGGCAAGACGGCGGCGATCAGCGCGGCGTGGCAAGCGACACGCGTGATCGATGGGGCCGGCACGGTCGCAACTCCAGGAATGATCGACAATCACCTGCACTCGTCGTTCCAGCTCGCGCGCGGCCTCGCCGACGAATCGAACGCGCAGTCGTTCCTGTTCGAGCATATGTATCCGTACGAGGCCGCGATGCAGGAGGAAGACGTGTCGGTGAGCGTCACGCTCGCAGCGCTCGAGATGCTGCGCCATGGGGTCACCTGCTATATCGAACCGGGAAACTACCATCCCGACGCGACCGTGCGCGCGGTCATGGGCGCGGGAATGCGCATGGTGCTCGCGGTAAGCTGTTTCGACCAGAACAAGGCCGTGACGGGGCTCATGCCGGCCAGCATGATCGAGGATACGGCGCGTTGCGTTGCCAAGACCGAGGAATTGTTCGACCGCTATCCGGGCGCCCACAGTGAACGCATGACCGTCAGCGCATCGTTCC
>JAYWDM010000251.1:0-5538 GCA_043779885.1 Betaproteobacteria bacterium
AGCTGGTCATAGGCTTCGCGTTCGTCGTCGTCATCGTCGCGCTGCCTCAGGGTTTGATGCCCTTGATCAAAGGGGCGGTCCAGCGCGTGCTCGGCGGGAAAAGGACGGCCGCGGCTTCGTTTTCCCCCAGGCTGGAGCCAGCCGTCGAGCAGCCCTTTGCGGGACTCGCCGGCGCCGGCAGCCGCGCGCTCGCGGTTCGCCAGGTGCGCAAGCATTTCGGCAGCCTCAACGTGCTGGAAGGCATCGACTTCGAAGCGAGGCGCAGCGAACTGTTGAGCCTGGTCGGACCGAACGGTGCCGGCAAGACCACGCTGATGCGGTGCATCGCCGATGGCAACGAACGCTCCAGCGGGACGGTGCTGCTCAACGATCACGACATCCTGAAGCTGCCGCCATACGACTGCGTTGCTCTTGGCGTGGGGCGTAAATTCCAGACCGCCAACGTGTTCGAAACGCTCACGGTCGCGGAAGCGTTGCGCATTGCGCGCACACGCCTCGCGCCGCCGTCATTGTGGAGGCGCGAAGAGACGCTGGCATTGCCTCACGCATCGATGCAGGTCATCCGTGCGACCGGCCTCGACGCGCAGCTTGGCGTCGAGGCGCGCCATCTCTCCCACGGCATGAAGCAGGCGCTGGAACTTGCGATGGTGCTCGCGCTCGAGCCCAGCGTCCTGCTCCTCGACGAGCCGACCGCGGGCCTGACCAAGCCGGAGCGTACCTTGATCGGTGCGATCCTCACCGATCTCGCGCGCAATCACCAGCTCTGCATCCTGCTGGTCGAGCACGACCTGGATTTCGTGCGCGAAATCAGTTCGCGGGTGATCGTGCTGCACCAGGGCAGGATCCTGCTGGATGGCACTGTGGCCGAGGTGGTGGAGTCGGAGCTGGTGCGCACGATCTATTCCGGTGGCGGCCACGCCATCGAAGGCACGCGCGCATGAGCGCGGCGGCGCTGAACGTCAATGGGGTACGCAGCGGCTACGGCGAGGCCCCGGTCCTGCGCGATGTCAGCTTCGAGGTCCGGCCCGGAGAAATCTTTGCATTGCTCGGCAAGAACGGCATGGGCAAGAGCACTTTGCTGAAAAGCGTGATGGGCTTTCTTCCGCTTCACGCCGGCAGCGTCGGCATGTTCGGCGTGAACATCACGGGCTTGCCACCGCACAAAGTCGCACGCGGCAACATTGCCTACACGCCACAGGAACAGGCGCTGTTCCAGGATCTGAGCGTGGAGGAGAACCTGCGGCTGGGTCTGCGCGACGACAGATCGTTCGATCCCGGTCTGAAACGCATCGGCCAGTTTTTCCCGGTGCTGCCGACGCGCTTGAAACAGCGCGCCGGCACGCTCTCGGGCGGTGAGCAGAAAATGCTGCTGGTGGCGCGCGCGCTGATGTCACGGCCGAAGCTCATGCTTGTCGACGAGATCAGCGAGGGCCTGCAGCCGACGGTCATCGAGCGGCTGGCCGGCGTTTTGCGCGCCGAGCGCGACGAGTCGAAGGTGTCTATCCTGCTGATCGAGCAGAACGTGAAGTTCGCATTGTCGGTCGCCGACCGTTACGCGGTGCTCAAGCTTGGCGAAATCGTCGATCGCGGCGATATCGGCGGCGCCGATGTGGAGCGCCGGATCACTGATCAATTGAGTGTATGAGCGTGAGGTGCGGAGAATGAACAAGGGACGAGGGGCGAGGGACGAGGGACGAGGGAAATGCGATGAGCGTTGTCACGCGCTCTCTTGTGTTTTTGCGTCCTTCGGGTTTTCCGACTTTCCCCCTCGCCCCTCGCCCCTCGTCCCTCGCCCCTCAAAATGACTTTCTCCATCGTTGCCCATTGTCCGCGCACCGGCATGCTCGGCGTCGCGGTTGCCACGGCCGTTCCGGCCGTGGGTTCGATGTGTCCGTATGTCAAAACCGGCGTCGGCGCCGTGTCCACCCAGTCCTGGGTCAATCCCTATCTCGCCATCGATGCGCTGCGCATGATGCAGAGCGGGAAGTCGGGACCGGAAGCGCTGAATGCGGTGATGGCCGCAGACGAGGGGCGCGAAGTGCGCCAGATCGGCGTTATCGATGCGCAGGGCCGCAGCGCGGCGTGGTCGGGCAAGAACTGCACTGCCTGGTTTGGCCAGATCGTCGAGCCGCATTTCTCGGCGCAGGGAAACATGCTGGTGTCCGCGCCGACCATCGAGGAGATGGCAAAATCGTTTCGTTCCAGCGAGTCACTCGATCTCGCGGAGCGGCTGCTGCTGGCGCTCGAAGCGGGCGACGCGGCCGGCGGCGACAAGCGCGGCCGGCAGTCCGCCGCGATCAAGGTGCACCATGCGGAAGAGTATCCGCTGCTGGATTTGCGTGTCGACGAGCACGCGTACCCGGTCGCGGAGCTGCGCCGTATTTACACGATTGCACGACTGCAATTGTTGCCCTTCGTGATGGGCATGCCCACCCGCATGGGTCCCGGGGCCGCCGCGCCTGACAGCGTCGTGCGGCTGCTTGGCTTCCCCCCGCCGCAGCGTCCCGGCGGGGGCGGCAGCGCGCCATAGGAGGAGGAAGCATGGAAGACTTTGATCGTTGGAAAGACATTCTCGACCTCGACCTGTCGCTGGAGCGATTGCAGGAAGTGCTCGCCGGGTACCGGGACATCTTCGCCGAGATCGAAAAATTACGCACGCTCGATCTGACCGACACGCATCCGGCGGTCGTGTTCGAGCCCACCGCGCCGTATCGCGCGAACAAGAAGCCATGAAACGCGAATTGTGGACACAACCGATCGAGACGCTGGCGCCGGCAATCCGCGCCGGCAAGATCTCTCCCGTCGCGCTGACCGAAGCCTGCCTCGAGCGCATCGAGAAAAAAGACGTCCACCTCGCCAGTTTCATCCACGTCTCGAAGCATGCGCTGGCGGCCGCGCGTCAAGCCGAGCGCGAGATCAAGGCCGGAAAATGGCGCGGTCCGCTGCACGGCATCCCGGTCGGCGTGAAGGACAACTACCTGACGCAGGACATGCCGACCACCGCGGGCAGCGAGGCGCCCGGTTTGTTGTTTCCGCTGCGCGACTCAGCCGCCGCGTCGCAATTACGCGCGGCAGGCGCAATCCTGATCGGCAAGACGCGCACCCATGAATTCGCCTGGGGTAACGTCACGCCGCCGGTTTGCAATCCGTGGGATCTGAGCCGGGTACCGTCCGGATCGAGCGGCGGTTCGGGCGCCGCGGTGGCGGCCGGCCTTTGCGTTGCCGCACTCGGTTCGGACACGGGAGGATCGATCCGCATGCCGGCTGCTGCATGCGGGACCGTGGGCCTGAAAGCGACCTTCGGCCGCGTCAGCCGCGATGGCATCGTGCCGCATAGCTGGTCGCTCGATCATGCCGGACCGCTGACGCGCACCGTGGCCGATGCCGCAGTAATAATGCAGGTGCTGGCCGGCTACGATGCCGCCGACCCGGCCTGCCAGGCGCAACCGGTTCCCGATTACGCGAAGGCGCTCGATGGTTCCGTGAAGGGGCTCACGATCGGCGTGTGCCGCAATCATTTTTTCGACAACCTGCAGGAAGATGTCGAGCGGGCGGTCGAGGATGCGATCGCCGATCTGGCAAAAGCCGGCGCACAAGTGCGTGAAGTGAACATCCCGCTGCTCGAATACGGGCTGGGCGCCATATTCGCGATCGAGCTGGCGAGTTCCACGGCCTACCACGATGCCTCCCTGCGCGCGGGACGCGTGCAGCACTATCAGCCGGACGTGCGCACGCTGGTCGAGATGGGCCGACTGGTCACCGGGCCGGACTACCTGAAGGCCGAGCAGTATCGCAGCGCGTTGATGGAGGCGTACCGCAAGGTTTTCGGGCAGGTTGACGTGGTAATCGGGCCGACGACGCCGATCACGGCATGGAAGCGTGGCGAGTGGACGGTGCAAGTGGCCGGCAAGCCGGAGAGCGTGCTGGCGGCATCGTGGCGTTTTACCTACCCGTACAACCTGACCGGCCTGCCTGCCATCTCGGTGCCTTGCGGCTTCGATCGCGACGGCCTGCCGATCGGTCTGCAGATCGCCGGACGGCCATTCGATGAAGCCGGCGTGCTTCGCGTCGCGCACGCCTACGAACGCGACCACGACTGGAAGGACCGGCGGCCGAACATCTGATTGGGGGAAGAAAAATGACGAACAAGACCGAGAGCGCGTTTTGCGTCGCTTGCCTGCAGATGGAGCCCAGGATCGGGCGCAAGGCCGACAACGTTGCGCGCAGCCTCGAGCTGATTACGCAGGCGGCGCAGGCCGGCGCGAACCTGGTCGTGCTCCCCGAACTGTGCAATTCCGGCTACGTGTTCGCCACGCGCGACGAAGCCTTCGCGCTGGCCGAGGCCGTGCCCGGCGGTCCGACCTGCGAGGCGTGGATGGACGCCGCGCGCAAGCATGCGCTGTTTATCGTTGCCGGCATCACCGAACGCGATGGCGACAAGCTCTATAACGCGGCCGTCGTGGTCGGTCCGTCGGGTTATGTCGGGACTTATCGTAAGAATCATTTGTGGGGCGAGGAAAACCTGTTCTTCGAACCCGGCAATCTCGGCGTGCCGGTGTTTCATGTCGGCGCCGGCCGCATCGCCTGCGCGATTTGCTACGACATCTGGTTTCCGGAGATTTTCCGCCTGGCGGCGCTGCAGGGGGCCGACCTGTTGTGCGTGCCAACGAACTGGGTGCCGATGCCGGCCCAGCCGGATAACCTTCCGGTCATGGCCAACATCCTGACGATGGGCGGCGCGCATTCCAATTCGATGTTTGTCGCGGCCGCCGATCGCATCGGCGTCGAGCGCGGGCAGCCCTTCCTTGGCAACAGCCTGATCGTCAGCCACGCAGGGTGGCCGATGGCAGGTCCGGCCAGCTTCGATCGTGAAGAGATCCTGATCGCCGATCTCAATCTGGCGGACGCCCGGCGCAAGCGCAACCTGAACGAGTTCAACCAATTGCTGCGCGATCGCCGCACCGACACCTACGGCGAAATGCTGGGGGCAAACGCCAAGCCCGGCTGGTATTGATCGCGCGGCAAGGCCGCGGCATCCGCGGGGTTCGCGGAATTCGGACCACCATCAGAGCGGATCCCGGGGCGCGCAGCGAAAGCGCCCCGGTGGCACCGTGTTACTGATCTTGTGCCAGTCATGCCCTTCGCGCTGTACTGTTCACGAATGCCTGCGTCGCTTACCATCTGTCCAGTCGCGGGGCGATGCATGGAGGAATCAGAAATGCGGGGCATGAAGTACGCGCTGTTGAGCGCAATTGCGGTCGGAATTCTGGTGGCGGGTGCGGGCTACGCCGACGATCCACTATACGACGTGGTGATCGAGCACGGCCGCGTCATGGATCCCGAATCCGGGCTCGACGCGGTGCGCAGCATCGGCATTGCCGAGGGCGTCGTGCGGATGATCAGCGGCCGCCCCCTGCGGGGGAAACGCACCATCGACGCTGCGGGTCTGGTGGTGGCGCCGGGATTCATCGATTTGCACTGGCACGGCACGAAACCTGAAAGCCATCTCTATCAGGCGATGGACGGCGTGACCGCTTC
>JAYWDM010000252.1:0-5494 GCA_043779885.1 Betaproteobacteria bacterium
GGTCTTGCCGGTACCCGAAGGGCCGATGAGCAGGACATTGCTTTTGGAAATTTCGACCGCATCCGCGCGCGATTTTTCTATTTTCTTGTAATGCGAATACACGGCCACCGCCAATACCTTCTTGGCTTCGTCCTGACCGATTACATACTGGTCAAGATATTTCACGATGAAACTCGGCGTCATTCGTTTATCGAGCAAGGGCTTGTCCCGGTCGGTTGATTGGCGATGACACCAGCAGTTTGTCGTAAATCGGCAGAGACTGTCATTGCGAGGAGCCAAAGGCGACGAAGCAATCTCGTAAAGCGTTGATGTGCAAAATACGAGATTGCCGCGCTGCGCTCGCAATGACAGCATGATGTGTTTTTCAACACACTGCTAGTTCTCCGGCGCAATATTTTCATCCCTGATCACTTTTGTCCAGCGCGCGACTTCCGCGGCAAGAAACGCCTGCGCCGCTCCCGGCGTCGCCGGCGTCACTTCGGAACCCATCTGCAGGAATTTTTCGGTCATGCCCGGCCGCATGAGAATGCCACGCGTCGCTTCGCTCAACTGCCCGGCCAGCCGCGCCGACAGTCCGCGAGGCGCCGCCAGCGCATACCAGGCGCGCACGTCGAAATCCGGCGCCACGGTCTCGGCCACTGTCGGCACCTGCGGCCATAGCTTGAAACGCTCCCTCGTTGTGATGGCAAGCACACGCAGCTTGCCGCCATCCATGAAGGCGGCGATACCTGCGGGGGTGTTGAACAGCAGCGGAATTTCCCCGGCGAGCAGCGCAATTGGCGCCGCATTGCCCCCTTTGTACGGAATGTGGTTGAGCCTGATGCCTGTGCGCGCCTGCAGCAGCACCGCGGCAAGATGCATGCCGGTCCCGGTGCCGCCAGTGGCAAAATCGATGCGGCCCGGCTGGGTCCTGGCCATGCTCACCAACTCGGTGACAGTGCGCGCCGGAAAGTTCGCGGCCGCCGCAATAACGAACGGGTTGCCCGCGACCAGCGAGAGCATGGTGAAATCGCGTACCGGATCGTATGCGAGCGAGCGATACAGCGCGGGGGAGGTTGCGTGGCCGGAAGCCATGAGAAACAGCGTGTAGCCATCGGGCTCGGCCCTGGCGACCATACCCGCCGCCGTAGTGCCGCCGGCGCCGGGTCTGCCGTCCACCACGACCTGCTGCCCCAGCAGTTCCGACAGCGGCGCGGCGAGCAGGCGTGCAATGATATCGACGCTGCCGCCGGCGATAAATCCATGCACGAGCCGTATCGGCTTGACGGGCCACGCCTGCGCGCGCACGGCGCCGGCCGCCAGACAGCAGGCCGCCACCATTACGACAAATGCAGTGCGCGGACTCAAACGATGCCCATGCGGGTCAAACGCAACCGTGGCGATATTGATTGACGTGCGCGGCATCCGCAACGTGTTCAAGTTTGCCGCGTGGAGTTTTGGCAGGCACGTGAGCATCCATGCAACGGTTCGTTTTTGATTGTTTTATTATCCCACCATTATCATGATAAATTCCGCTCGTGCTGGCGCAACGCCGGATTATCATCACTCAAACGGAGACCAACCATGTTGTGGGCCATTTCGTGCACTGACAAACCGAACACCGCCGCGGCGCGCGCCGCGGTGCTGCAGCCGCATCGCGATTATCTGAAAAGCCAGAAAGGCATACTCGTGCTGGCGGGGGCGACGCAGACCGACGATGGCACGCAGGCCATTGGCAGCCTGTTCGTCGTCAACGTGAAGACCCGCGCGGAAGCCAAGGCCTTTTCGGATGGCGACCCCTTTACGCAGACCGGCGTGTTCGCAAACATTGCGATCACGCGCATGAACAAGGGGCAGTGGAATCCGGAAGCGGCGGACGGCGCGTAGACGAGGAATCGAAATACGGGATTCGGCGAACCCGCAGCGGCGGGAACCGCCAAATTGAAAAGCCCCGTTCCCGGGGCTTTTTAAATTGCGGCGCGCAACTCTCCACGACTGCGTCAGGAAACCGGCGCCGGTCAGGTCACTTCTTGTAGTCCTCTTCGAGGTTTGGCCGTTCCGAATCGCGAATGTTGTACGTATAGGATTGTCCCGTCGAGGCCAGCGTGATCTTGCGCAGGCCCCCGCCCTTGGACCCATCCCGCAGTTGATGCACTTCCGCGGTGACTTTTTCGCCGGGTTTGATGATGGTCCGGGTCCATCCCGAGCGCACCAGATTGCCCGGACTCGTCAATTCGATGACCCAGAGCCCATCCGGCACCCCGGCCTTGGCCGCCGCGTTTTCTATGAAGATGGCAACATGCGGATTGGTCCAGTGCAGTTCTTTGACGGTGCCTTCAAGCAGCACGACCTTTTCCCGGTCGAACATGGTCGTTGAATGGTGGGCGGCGACCGGATAGGCGCCGGCCACGAGGCCGAGGAATGCGGCAGCGGCGATAATTTTCCTGGATGATGATTGCATGGCGTCTCCTTCAGAAAGTATGGTTCAAAGGTCCGGAATTATTTCGGGGGAGCGCGATTGCCCCCGACGGAGTGCTGGATCGGCACAAATATATCGTTGCCGAACTTGTCTTTGTCGGGGCGGAAGTAACCCTCCAGGCAAACCCCTTCAACGATATCGTACAGTCTCGCGCGCTGCCGGAAAAATATGCGCGTGGTCTTCCACGGCTTGGTCAACACCTTGGGCGCGGTAATTTCCAGCTCGACATGCATGACATCCTTGTCTTTGAGAAAAATGCGCTCTTTGACATGCATGTCGCCATTATTTGGCACGCCGGCGGCCTCGCTCACCGCGATCAGCGCCTGTGGCAGCACGCCTATCGTATCGACCACGAGCGTATCGCCCTCCCAATGACCGGTTGAGTGGCCGTGGAACGTCGGGTCCGGATCTTCAGGATGGGGGCGGCCGTCGGTATAAATCCGGCGCAGCCGGCCACCGTCGGACTCGCCCAACAGGGTGACCCGACCGGGGGTGAACAGGACTTCCATCGCGTTGTGAGTGACGAGCATCCAGGCCGGCATGGCTTCCGGCAGGCAATTCACGAACAAAGGCGGCGGGCGGCCGGCTCGTTCCTCCGCCAACTGGAACTTGACCAGTTCGGCGGCCGTGGGGGTCCACGGCGGCATGTTCGTTTTTACCTGGGCATCCTGGTCGGTAATTTTCGGATTCCAGACGCCGCTCCAGTCCGGCAGTTTGGCGAGATCGGCCCAATCCTTGGCCGTCGGCGGCGGATTGATGATGGGCTTCGGTTTCGCGGCAGGCTGGGCGTGCGCATAAACCCCGGTTAATGCCAGACTCGCGAGCAAAATTGCGCCAAACCACTTTCTCATCGGGCTCCTCCTTCGGCAGCTATACCGCACCAATTTCAAAAACCAAAATTACCACCTGCGCCAGTTTATCCGATTCCGGCGGATTTCGCATGGCCGTACGGCTGGGCAGGAACGCACAATTAACGGCGCGCAGGCCACCCTCGCCGATGCGGCACGTCGGCGACTTACCCGCCGATGAGATGGGGCTTCAAAGTAAACCCGACCCAGCGGCCAAAGGCAATCACGCCGATCCACAAAACGAGCGATGCGCCGCCCGCGATCCTGGCCCGCAGCGGGGTGGCGCCCGGCGACGTTTCCCAGCTTGCGATGTCGCGGCCGACGAAAAAGTGAAAGACCAGCATGTTGGCGCCCGCCAGCAGCAACGAAAGGATCTTGAGCTGAAAATAAGAATTGTGCGCATAGTTGACGGCATTGGAAATGAACAGCAGGGCGCCGGTCAGCGCCGCAACCGCGAACGCCGTCCACGTGCAGGGCAGCACATCCCTGGTCAGCCGTGTCACGGTGCGATCGAGCGAGGCAATGCCCATCAGCCGCAAGTCGACAATCGCGATGGTCCCGACCACCAGCGTGATCGCGAGCACGTGAAAAGTCTCGAGCCACGGAAACAACAATTCGTTCTCGCGAATCGCCACTGCGGCTCCGGACTCGTACAGCCACTTGAATATTGCGTCTAACCCCATGCACTGCGCTCCCGGTTGCGTTGTTCACGGCCGTGCCCGGCATCCCGCGCCGCCGGGCACGGCGGCTATATGTAGGCTATCCAGCGGCCGGCGCAAACGATCCCCACCCACAGCAATAAGGAGAGAACCGCAATCAATTTGATGGCGCCGCGACGGCCGCCTGTAGCGTCCCAGAACCCTGCATCCGTGTTAAGCGGAGCCTGGTAGCCCAGGGTGACGGTGATCGCCGCCGCCAGCAGCAGCATCTTGATCTGAAAGTAGTCGTTCTCAAGCGAGCGCACCGGCTCGCCGATGATCATCAGCATGCCGGTGGCCAGCAGTATGGGCAGCGTCCACCAGATAACGGGCCGAAAGCGCGCCGACACGCGTGCGAGCGGCTGATCGCGCCCGACGACGCCGAGCAGCCGCAGGTCGATCATGAGTATCGACGACATGACGGCGGCGATCGCGAGGATATGCACCGTCTGCACCGCCGGCACGATCCATGCGTGGACCTGCATGGCCTGGCTCAGTTGCGTTTGCTCGATCCACGCGCAGAATTTATCGAGTGATTGGGTCCGCATCGGATAGTTTCGCGTTCAGTAAAAATATTTTCACGGCGAGTCTACACTGCTTCCCGCGATACGGACGGGTTTGCCCCGGCGCGGATGCCCGCCGAAGCGCTCGCCGCGCACGCTATTTCTTCGCCGGTTCCGGCGCCCCACCCTGCAGATGCGCTGCATACTGCGCATGACACGCGCTGCATGCCTTGTAGATGTTGCCGCCTTCCGCAAACAGCGCCTCGGTATTTTTAGCCTGCGCCGCCTTGAGGGCCTGGCCGGCCGCGTCACTTAACCGGCGCGCCGCCGCCATCCACGCTTTGTTGTCTTTCGCGCGGCCTTCAATCATCAAGAGGTTGCCGGCTTCCATGACGGTCGCCGCGGCATTGCGCACCGCGTCCCATTCGGTATCCGTATGCGGCGCGATTTCCTTGGTGCCCGTTTCGGTAATGATCGACTTGACCGAATCCCAGATCACATCCGCCGCCGGATCCATAACCCATTCCATGAGCTGCTTCATATTGAGGGTGGTGGTGAAAGGCGGCGTTGCGGGCGGCGGTGGCGACGGGCTGCAGCCCAATAGCAACACCATGCCGGCTGGAATCAGGCGCAGTATCGTTCGCATCTTGTCCCCTTTTATGTGCCTTGCAAAGTTGTAGTTTACCCTGCGGGATACGTCCTTGCAGTCACGCGCGAGGTGGGATACCGTACGGCTATGCGCTCAAACGTTTGGCACTCTCACGGAAAGTGTTGCCCCGTTGCACCCGGTATGATTTCGAAACCAGGGCGTCATACCGGACAAGGCTTGCGCGTGGATGATAGAGCGGACGGTTTGGGTGACCTGCAATCGTTACGGTTATCGCAACCGCTGAGCGGACAAAATGAATAAAGCGGTGAAGAAAAAACCAGCGGCCGCGCGGCCGGATTATACGCGCTCGGCGCAGGATCGTTTCCTGACCCAAATGG
>JAYWDM010000253.1:0-5477 GCA_043779885.1 Betaproteobacteria bacterium
CGCTCGAGAAAATCGAAAAAAGCCCGCACCTGATGCTGGCGACGCGCGCCGCGGATTTCGCGACCGCCAAGGCGAACGGCAAAGTTGCAATGATGCTGATTACGCAGGCCGTCGACATGATCGGCAACGATCTGAAGCGCGTCGGCATCATGCACCGGCTGGGCTACCGTATCCTCGGCCTGTGCTACACATTCGCCAACCTGGCGGGCGACGGCTGCGGCGAACTGCGCAATGCGGGCGTGAGTTTTCTGGGCAGGGATTTGATCGCGGCGGTGAACGAACTGCCGATGATGCTCGATGTCTCGCATGCCGGCCATCGGACTTCGCTTGAGGCAGTGGAACTCGCGCGCCGTCCGTGCGTCACGCATGCGAACGCTTATGCGGTGGTCGCCAACGATCGCAACAAGCAGGACGAAGTGCTGAAGATCGTCGCCGCCAAAGGCGGCGTGATCGGGCTCTGCGGGTTGCCGCGCTCGGTCTATCATCCCGAGCCGACTCTGGCGCACATGCTCGACCATCTCGACCACCTCGTCAAAACGATGGGCGCGGAGCACGTCGGGCTCGGCCTCGATTACGTCGAGGGCTTCAAAAAGGCCGGGGTCGTGCTGCCGCAATCGCGCCGCAACCGCACGCTGCGGCCGGATATATTTGGCAGCGTGGATGATTTCCTCAATCAGGAGTATCCGCGCGGGGTCGAGGATATCCGCAAGCTGCGCAACCTGACGCAGGGCATGCTGGACCGCGGTTACAGCGAGCAGACGATCAAGTGGGTGCTCGGCGCGAGCTGGGTGCGCGCCATCGAAACCAATATTGGTTAGGTTGCACTAGAGACGCTTGGATTTAGGTAAACTCTGAACAAGTCTGAATCCGTCATTCCGGCGTACGCCGGTATCCCCTTCCCCCGCTTGCGGGGGGGAGAGCGCGTGCAGCAAGCGAGGGGGCAATAGGATGGGGGCAATCGCCTGGACACTGGCATACGCCGGTGTGACGAACTTAAGCAGAGATTCCCTTGGTTGTCACACCGGCGCGAAGCCGTCGATCCATTACGGCAAGCGTCACGAGGAGAAGGTGCAATGACTTTCGCAATCGCCGCCCGCTGCGCCGGGAGCGGACGTTTTGGCGTTGCCATCTCGACGCGGGCGCTCGGCGTGACGGCGCGCTGCCCATTTATCGCGCCGGGCATCGGCGTGGTGGTCACCATGGCGCGCACCGATCCGCGGTTGGGCCCGCTCGGCATCAATTTGCTCAAGCTCGGTTACTCGGCGCGGCGCGCGCTCGACGAAATGGCGGCAAGCGATCCGCACGTCGAGTGGCGGCAGTTGTGCGTGATCGACCGCGACGGCAACGCGGTGGCGCGCACCGGCAGTTCGAACAAACCATGGTCGGGCGCGGTCACCGGGAAGAACCTTGTTGCCATGGGCAACAATCTGAAAAGTGAAAAAACCGCCGGCGACATGGCCAGGGCGTGGCATGGCGGGGCCAAACTCGCGTTCGCCGAGCGCCTGCTGGCGGCGCTGGAAGCGGGGCGCGACGCGGGCGGGCAGAACGGCGGGCAGAATTCCGCCGGGCTCGTCGTCTACGATCGCGAAATCTATCCCTACTACGACCTGCGGGTCGACGCGCACGACGAGCCGGTGGGCGAATTGCGCCGCGTGTTCGGGCTCTACGCGCCGCTCGCCGATTATTATTACGGTCGTCCGGGCGACCCCGCAGCGTTTGGCCGCGAGGAAGAATGGCTGGGCAAGCAGGGAATTAAATCACCGATACAGGACAAATGATGGATACCATTGCAGCGGAACGGACGGCGGCCGGGCGCTTCGTGAAATCGTACGCGAAACCGGTAGTAATGGAACCGCGCGCCTGACTACTCGATTTTCGTACCCGAGTCTTTCACCGCCCGCGTATAGCGCACGATTTCGGCGCGCATGTAAGTTGCCAGCTCTTCGGGCGTGCTCGTAATCGGCGTGCCGCCATTGGCGCGCATTTTTTCGTTGAAATCGGCGGCGGTCGCGATACGGACAATCTCGCTGTTGAGGCGCTGCACGATTGCCGGCGGGGTGCCGGCGGGTGCCAGTATCGCCGACCATGACACTGCCTGCAGGTCGGGGCCTCCCGCTTCCTTTACCGTCGGGATTTCAGGCACCAAAGGCGAACGCTTGCCCGCGGTTACCGCAAGCGCACGCAGCCGGCCGGCTTTGATGTATGGAAAGCACGTGATGAAATCACCGAACATCAGATCGACCTGCCCGGCGATCAGATCGATCGCGGCTGGCGCGGCGCCCTTGTAAGGAATGTGCGTAAGGCTCACCTTCGCGGCGCTTTTGAACATCTCGGCGACCAGGTGGGCCGGGCTGCCGGGACCGGCGGATGCATAGTTGATCCTGCCGGGTTGTGTGTTGGCGAGGGCAATCAGTTCGCGCATAGTCGTCACCGGCAGCGACGGATGCACGACGACAATCAGGGTGCCGGTGTTGATCAGCGAGATCGGCGCGAAGTCTTTGAGCGCGTCGTACGGAAGCTTCGCGTGCAGCGCGGGATTGATCCCGAGGGTCGCGGTATTGCCCTGGTAGATCGTATACCCGTCCGGCGCCGACTTCGCGGCGGCTTCCGTGCCGATGATGCCGGCGGCGCCGGCACGGTTATCGACGACGATCTGCTGCCCGAACGCTTCGCCCAGCTTGACGGCGAGCGTGCGACCGATGATGTCCGCGCCGCCGCCCGCGGGCCACGGCACGATCAGACGTATGGGTTTGACGGGATAGGATTGGGCCGCGGCTGAGGTTGACGCGAGATGGCCGCCAACGGCGAGCAGCAACAATGCAGGAACGATTCGTGAATACATAAGGCTCCGGGTGACAGGGAAAAATACGACGGGAGGGGAAACTTCTGTCGGCGATAGTATCAACTGGCGACAACCCGAACAACCGGATGCCGACACGCGGTAAAATAATGACACCCCTGCTTCATTTGGTCAGGCGCTGGAGGCCTGACCGAGATAGGTCAACTGCAGTCAGCATAAGGACTACTCGCATGGCAAATCGACCGACCATCATGGGCACACGCCACGTCATCGCGGCGGGGCACTATCTCGCGGCGCACGCGGGTTTTGCAGTTCTCGAAGGGGGCGGCAATGCCGTCGATGCGGGCGTTGCCGCCGGCATTGCGATGGGCGTGCTGCAGACGGACAAGGTGAATTTCGGCGGCGTGGCGCCCTTGATCGTTTATCTCGCGAAGAAAAAAGAAATTCACTGCATCGACGGCCTCGGCGTGTGGCCGCAGGCGATCACGCCGGACTTTTTTCAGAAGTTTCATGGCGGGAAAATACCGGCGAGCGTATTGCGCAGCGTGGTGCCGGCCGCGCCCGACGCGTGGATCACCGCGCTTGAGCGCTTCGGCACCATGACATTCGGCGAGGTCGCCGCCGCCGCCATCCGCTTCGCGCGCGACGGTTTTCCGATGTACCCGCTGATGTCGGAATTCATCCAGGCTAACCAGTCGTCGTATGAACGCTGGCCGGCAAGCAAGAAAGTGTTCCTGCCCAAAGGCCGGCCGCCGCTGCCGGGTGAACTGTTTGTGCAGGCCGAACTCGGCAAGACGCTGCAATACCTGGCCGACGTCGAAAAAGCCAACCGGCGCAAGGGGCGGCGACGCGCGTTGCGCGCCGCGCGCGATGCGTTCTACAAGGGCGACATTGCGGCGGCCATCGTCAAATACCACCAGCGTGAAGGCGGCCTGATGCGCATGGAGGATTTCGCGCAGTTCAGCGTCAAATTCGAACCGACAGTGAAAGCGAAATTTCACGGCATCGAAGTGCATGCCTGCGGTCCGTGGTCGCAAGGCCCGGTGCTGCCGATGGCGCTGAACATGCTGAAAGGCGATAACCTCGCCGCGCTGGGGCACAATTCCCCCGAGTACATACACGTCGTGACCGAAGCTCTCAAACTCGCCTTCGCCGATCGTCATCAGCATTTCGGCGATCCGGCGTTCGTCAAGGTGCCGATGAAGGGCCTGATGTCGGGCGCGTATGCCGAGCATCGCCGCGGCATGATCGATCCGGCCCGCGCGTGGCCCGGAATGCCGCCGGCCGGGGATCCGGCGACGCTCGCCGATCTGCCGCACCGGTGGATGACGCCGGCGCAGTCCGCGGATGCGCCGGGGCCGGGGGATACGACGTACGCGTGCTGCATCGACCGCCACGGCAACGCGTTTTCGGCAACGCCGTCCGATGGCTCCAACAACTCGCCGCTTATCCCCGGCATCGGCATTCTGTGCTCGGGGCGCGGCACGCAATCGTGGTCCGACCCCACCCATCCGTGCGCGGTGGCGCCGGGCAAGCGGCCGCGCCTGACGCCCAACCCCGCGCTCGCGTTCAAAAATGGCAAGGTGCTCATGCCGTTCGGCACGCCGGGCGGTGACGTGCAGCCGCAGTCGATGCTGCAGGTGTTTCTCAACGTCAACGTTTTCGGCATGGACGCGCAGGCGGCGATCGAAGCGCCGCGCTTTGCCAATTACAGTTTTCCCGGTTCGTTCGAGCCGCATGAGTATTTTCCGGAGCGGCTGTATCTGGAAGGGCGCATACCCGGCGCCACCGGCGACGTGCTGCGCGCGCTCGGCCATAAAGTTCACTGGTGGGACGACTATACGTGGCTCGCCGGCGCGCCGTGCACCATCGTGGTCGATCACAAGACCGGCGTCATGCACGGCGCCGCCGATCCGCGCCGGCCGGCGTACGTGCTCGGCTGGTGATGGATACGCGACTGGATCGGGAGACGACATGAAGCGTCGATTGGTTGCCGTATTGTTGATCGCGGCGGCGGCATATTGCGCCGCTGCTGCCGCGCAAACCCAGATCACGCGGCCGATCCGCCTGATCGTGCCGTACGTGCCGGGCGGCGGCACGGACACGCTGTCGCGCCTGCTGGGGCCTTTCATCAGCGACGAATTCGGACAGCAGGTGGTGATCGACAATCGCGCCGGCGGCAGCAGCACGATAGGCACGCAGATCGTGGCGCGCGCGACTCCCGACGGCCACACCATCGGCATGATCGACGCGGCGTTCCTGATCAACCCGAGCCTGCTCGGCAAGCTGCCGTACGACACCCTGAAGGACTTCACGCCCATCGTATTGGTGGCGACCGCGCCGCTGGTGCTCGCCGTGCATGCCGCGATTCCCGCGAAAAGCGTGCGCGAACTCGTTGCGCTCGCCAGGGCGCAGCCGGGCAAACTGAGTTTCGGTTCGGCGGGTAACGGCACGGCGGTGCATCTGGCGGGCGAGCAGTTGCGCGCGGTCGGCGGCGTGGAAATCCAGCATATTCCGTATAAAGGCGCCGGCCAGTCGTTGACCGAGTTGCTCGGCGGCCAGATCACGATGGTGTTTGCATCGCAAAGCGGAATCAAGGCGCACGTGGCGTCGGGACGTTTGCGCGCGCTTGCCATCACCAGTCCGAAACGCACGCAGGCGATGCCCGAGGTGATCA
>JAYWDM010000254.1:0-5455 GCA_043779885.1 Betaproteobacteria bacterium
GCTTACCGGTGATCAATAGCACGGCGCTCATCCCCCGCCGTATACTCCCGGGTTGCGCAATGCTTCGCGGAATAGAATTGACCCGACCTTCCGTTTCCCCTCGCACCTCGTGGCGCCTGCCGGTCGCATGTCTGCTGGCCGCGGTTGCGCTGGCGCCAGGCGCCGCAGCCGGGGCGCGCCCCGCGCGTTCGGAGACGCCCGTTGCGCCCTCCGTGGTGCCCGCCGCACTCTCCGCAAGCGCGCGCGAAGCACTGGCGCGGGCGCGCCCCTCGGTAGTGCAGATCAAGGGGTTTTTCGGCGGCAACAGCGCACAGGCGTTTCACGGTACCGGATTTGCGGTGGCGCCGGGCGGCGTCTTGCTGACCAACTACCACGTGGTGGCGGAACAAGTGCTGCATCCGGAAAAATTCCGGCTTGAATACCGCACGACCGAAGGCAGGATCGGCAAGATCACCGTGCTGGCGATCGATGTGCGCCACGACCTCGCGGTGGTGCGCGCCGACGGCTTCGACGGTGCGCCGCTGGCGCTTGCCGGCACGGTGCCGGCCAAGGGCGAGCGCGCTTACGCGATCGGATTTCCGCTCGACGTCGGCCTGACCATCACCGAGGGGGTGTCCAACGGGCGCGTCGAGGACTCGTTCGATCCGCGCATTCATTATTCGGGCGCGATCAACGGCGGCATGTCCGGCGGACCCGCGGTCAATGCGGAGGGACAGGTTATCGGCATCAACGTTTCAGGCTACCGCTTCCGGCAGTTGGTGAGTTTTCTGGTACCGGCCAGCCATGCGCGGGCACTGATCGATAGCGCGCGCAAGAAACCCCTGACAACGCAGGAGGCCCGCGGCGAGGTTACCGCGCAGTTGCACGCGCACGCCGGCGCATTGCTTGGCGCCCTCGAAAACGTCATGTCGACGCAGAACAGCGCCGGCTACGTACTGCCGGCCAAGCTTTCTGCGTTCATCGATTGCAGCGCGGGCGGCGATCCGTCCCCCGACCAGCCGATGCAGATTACCCGGGTGACCTGTGCGGCCAAGGCGGGTCTGTACGTGCAGGAGGGCCTGTACACCGGCGATCTGCGCTATTCACACTTCGTGATGACCAGCGACAAGCTCGATGCCTGGCGTTTCGCCTACCGGCTGTCGAAACTGTCGCAGTCATCCGGCGCGTTCGGCTCGCGCAAGCATGTCGGCCCGTTCGCCTGCCGCGACAATGTCGTCAAGCTCGCCGGCTTCGACGCCGCGCTGATGGTTTGCGTGCGCGGCTACCGCAAGCTTGAAGGCCTCTATGACATCACGGTGCGCGTGACCAGTCTGAACGAGGCGACGCGCGGCTTCGTCAGCCACCTTGACATGTACGGCATGCAGTACGACGCCGGCATGCACTTCGTGCGCCGCTATGTGGAGGCGCTGCAATGGAAGCCATGACCCGCGTCGCCGTCGAGGTGCTCGACAGCCACGACCGCGTGCATACGCGAGAGCGCCTGCTGCTTGGCGACGGGAAAAAGCGCTTCACATTGGGCCGGGGGACCGCGGCCGACGTGATGATCGACGACAGGCATGCGGCGGCACTGCACGCCGCGGTCGAACTGGGCGCCGACGGGCTTTGGCGCATTACCGATCTGGGCTCGGTCAACGGCGTCATCGTCGGCGGCACGCGGATTCTCGGCGCAACGGACGTGGCGCTGCCCGGCGGCGCGTTTCAGATCGGGCGCACGCGACTGCGCGTGCGCGGCGAACACGAGGCGCTCGATCCCGAGCGCCTGGATCGCGGTCACGCCGGCGCGCTCTCCGGTCACATGCCGGCCATCGCGATGGCCGGTGCGATCGTCTGCGCGTGGTTCGTCGGTTACTTCGCGTGGCTCGTCGCGCCGCGCGACAGCGCAACGATGATGGCCGCCGGCCTGGTCTCGCTGTTCATCGCCACCGGCATATGGACTGCAGTCTGGGCGTTGCTGACGCGGGTGATGCGTGGCGAGGCGCGGTGGATGACGCACGCGGCGATCGCACTTGGCGTGGCGGCAGCGCTGATCGCGTTGCAGTGGGTGACGGCGCTGGGCTGGTTCGCGTTCAGCTTGCCGCCGTTCGCCGCGCGTGACGTGCTCCTGACCATGGTGCTGGCGGCAGTCGCGCTGTATTGGCATATTTCCACGGCGGCGCCGATCAGGCGGCGCACGGCACTTTTTTACGCGATCGCGGTGCCGGTTCTGATCCTCGGCACCACCAGCTGGGTAGAAGCGCGCAAACACACCCGTGACGTGAATTTCATCGGCGAGAGCATGCAATTGTTCCCGCCCTCGCTGCGCCTGCGCCAGGGCGGGTCAGTCGAAGGTTTTTTCGAACGCGCCGCCAGTCTGAAGTCCGACGCTGACCGCAAGCGCAAGGCGGTGGCGAGCGACGAAACGGGCGATGCCGCCGCCGGGGAGGATGACGATTAGGGTTTCTTCACCAGCACCGCCCGCCATCGCGCCATTTCCGATTGCAGGAATTTGCCGAACTCTTCCGGCGTGCTGTGCTTCGCCACCAAACCCATGTCGGCGAACCGTTTGACCAGGTCGGGGCTGGACAGCGCGGCGCCGATTTCTGCGTTCAGCTTCTGCACGATCGCGCGCGGCGTGCCGGCGGGCGCGAACACGCCGCCCCAGCTCGAGAAATCGTAGCCGGGCACTCCGGCCTCGGTTGCGGTCGGAACGTCGGGAAACGACGGGTAACGCTGGGACGTGGTGACCGCGAGGCCGCGCAGAAAACCCGCCTTGATGTGCGGCCCGGCGGCGGCGAGCGGATCGATCATGTACGAGATGCGGTTCGCGATCAGGTCGGGATGCGCGGCGGAGCTGCCTTTGTACGGGATTTCCGTCATCTTTCCGAGCGAACCTGCCATCTGCGCAAACAGCAGCGTCGCCAGTTGTTGCGGGCTGCCTTCTCCGGTGGTGCCGTAGGTAATCTTGCCGGGATTGTCCTTGATGAACTTCAACAGTTCCGGCAGCGACTTCACCGGCGACTGCGAACTCACGACGTACACGTACGGCGTGAGGTGCGTGAGCGTAACCGGCGCGAAGTCCTTGACGGCGTCGAACGGCAGGTCCGTCATCAGGATATGAATGGTCGCCATGTTGGCCGCCGCCTGCAGGAGCGTGTAGCCGTCGGGATCGGCTTTCGCCACCATGGCCGCGCCGACGGTGTTCGACGCGCCCGGACGGTTGTCCACGATCACCGGTTTGCCGAGCGACGCGGAAAGTCGTTCGCCGAGCAGGCGCGCCACGAGGTCGCTCGGCCCGCCGGTCGTGACGGGCACGATGAAGCGGATGCTCTTGGTCGGATACGATGATTGACCGTTCGCGGCGAGCGGCGCAATTGCGATGGCGAACGACACGGCGGCGATCACTATTGGTTGCATCGCTTACTCCCCTGTTTTGTTTGTGGCGGCAAGGATAGCTTGGATCAACTTGCGGGGGCAATGGTGAAACCGTCTCGTGCGCCCGGAAATTCCTTCCCCTTCAAGGGGGAGAGCAAGCGCAACGGCGAGGGGGCAACCGGGATGGGGATGGGTTTAATTGAGCGCATGGACGAACCCATCCCCACCTCGGTCCTCCCCTTGAAGGGGAGGAAAGGTAGTGCGCTGTGCGCGGTGACGTGGCCCACCTCGGTCCTCCCCTTGAAGGGGAGGAAAGGTAGTGCGCTGTGCGCGGTGACGTGGCCCACCTCGATCCTCCCCTTGAAGGGGAGGAAGCGTTATGGCGTGAACCCATTTTGCATGCCTGTTCGGCGCGGAGTAGAGTTCGCGCAGGAGGAGTCGCATGCCGAACGCAATTCGCACATTGGGCCTGGTTGTATGTTCAATCGCGTCCTTATGCGCGATAAATGCCGCCTACGCGCAGACCGCCGCTTATCCCGCCCGGCCGGTGAGACTGGTGGTGCCGTTCGCGGCGGGCGGCACCAATGACATCCTGGGCCGCATCGTCGCGGAAAAATTTTCGGAAAAGCTCGGGCAGGCGTTCGTCGCCGACAATCGCGGGGGCGCCAACACCGTTGTCGGCTCCGATATCGTGGCGCGCGCGACACCTGACGGACATACTCTGCTCATCGTTTCCGCCAGCATCGCCGTCAATCCGAGTCTCGTGCGCACGCTGCCTTACGACACGGAGCGCGACTTCGCGCCGATCGGCCTCGTTGCGAGCGGCCCCTATCTGATGGTGATCCATCCCGCCGTGCCGGCCAAAACCGTGGACGAATTCATCGCGTGGGTCAAGTCGCAGCAAGGCAAGGTGAACTATGCATCCACCGGCACCGGCGGCCCGCCGCACCTGGCTGCCGAGTTGCTCAAAAGCACCGCGGGCATCGACATGCAGCACGTTCCATACAAAGGCGGCGGCGCGGTATTGCCCGATCTGATCGCGGGCCGCGTCTCGATGTTTTTTGGTTCCATCGCCACGCTGCGGCCCCACGTCGAAAGCGGACGCCTGCGCGCCGTGGGCGTGACGACGGCGCAACGCGCAACCGCCATGCCTGAGGTGCCGACGTTTATCGAATCAGGATTGACGGGCTATGAAGTCAACGGTTGGTACGGCCTGCTTACCACGGGCAAGACGCCGCGCGCCATCGTCGAGCGTTTGAGCACCACGCTGCGGCAAATCCTCAGTGAGGCCGATACGCGTGCGCAATTGATCAAAAACGGCCTCGACCCCGCGCCCGGCAGTGCCGGCGAATTCGCCGAACTGCTGGCGGCTGAAATTGTAAAATGGGCGAAAGTCGTCAAAGCTGCGGGAATCAAGCCTGAATAGTCATGGCAATCACCCTAGAAACGGCAATTCAGCCACGGAAGCACACGGAAGCACACGGACGTACAACGACTTACACGGTCGTATCACATCATTCGAAGGTGGAGCACTGCGCAATTATGGGCAGATTCTTCCGTGCTTTTCCGTGTGGTTCCGTGGCCAATCGCGGTTTCTGGAATCACCCATCACCTGGCACTGGAACTTGATAATGCCGCCTACTCCCCCCTCCTGGTCCGACGACGTGATGCAGGTGTTTCACGCGCAGAAGATACGTCAGGTCGCGTACGTTCCCGACACCGGATTGAAGCGCCTGATCGAACTCGTTCGCGCGGACAAAGACATTGAAGCGGTGCCGCTAACCACCGAAGAAGAAGGCGTGGCGCTCGCCGTCGGCGCGTGTCTGGGCGGCGAGCGCGCCGTGCTGCTGCTGCAATCCAGCGGCACCGGCAACTGCATCAACATGCTGGGCATGGTGGTCGAATGCCGGGTGCCCCTGCTCATGCTGGTAACGATGCGCGGCACCTGGGCGGAGTTCAATCCGTGGCAAATTCCCATGGCCGAAGCCACGGCGCCGGTGCTGGCGGCAATCGGCTGCGTGGTCAAGAAAGTGGACGCCGTCGAGCAAGTCGGCGCCACGGTATCCGCCGCGTGCCAGATGGCGTTCAACACCAACCGTCCGGT
>JAYWDM010000255.1:0-5450 GCA_043779885.1 Betaproteobacteria bacterium
GCATTGCTGGACAAGATCGGTCCCGCCATCATCATGACGCATTCGCAGTCCGGCCCGATCGGCTGGGCGATCGCCGATGCGCGTCCGCAACTCGCGAAAGCCGTCATCGCGGCCGAGCCCGGCGGCCCGCCATTCGCCAATACGGTTTTCAGCAGTGAACCCTCCCGTTTGTGGGGAGTGACCGACATTCCGATGACGTACGATCCGCCGATAACCGATGCCGGGCAACTCGTCGTCGTGCAGCAGGCGGCCGCGGATGGACCGAATCTCGAGCGTTGCCGGTTACAGGCTGAACCTGCGCGCCGCATACCGACGCTGGCAGGTATCCCGATTCTGATCATCGCGACTGAATCGTCGTACCACGCGGTGTACGATCATTGCACGGGAAAATATCTCGCGCAGGCCGGAGTCGCCAACACATTTGTCCGGCTGGAAGACGTGGGCATCCGCGGCAACGGCCACATGCTGATGATCGAGAAGAACAACCTCGAGATCGCCGACTTCATCGAGAAGTGGGTGGCGAAGAACGTGCGTTAATCGCAATTTTCCTCCTTCCTCCTTGATGGGGGAGGGGATGAGTTTCTTTAACCTTTGGCCGCCGCGCCGCGCAGCGTGAATGCGAGCAGGGCGATGGTGATGGCGAGTAACGCCATCGCGCTCGCCGCAAGCGACCAATGTATGCCGATCATGCCGCCGAGAACGCCGACGGTAACCCCGGAAAACGCGCGCAACCCCAACGCCGACATGCTGAAAAGTCCGATCACGCGGCCGCGGATGAGCGCGGGCGCATTGATCTGCACGAGCGTCTGCGCCATCGCACTGAACGACAACTGCAGAAAACCTGCTGCGAAGAGCAGGGCAAGCGCCAGCGGATAACTGTTCGCCGCGGCGAAGCCGCCGATCGCGCAGCACCACAGCATCGCCAGAATGAACGCAGTTTTCGGCCGTGCCTTCAGAAAACCGCGGCTTTCGAGTACCAAACCCGCGACCAGTGCGCCGGCGGCATCGGCGGCGAGCAACATGCTGTAGGTGAGATCGGCGTGGCCGTGACCAAGGTCGTGCGCGAATTCCGGCATCTGCGCCTGGTAAGCATTGCCGACGAAGAGCGACGCGCCCCCGGCCAGCAGCGTCATGGAGACTATGGTGCGATGGTCCGCAATGCTGCGGATCACCGCGACGATATCGGCAAGTCCCTGCGTGGCGCGCGCGACCGCGTGTTGAGCGCGCGCCTTGAGCGGCGCTTTCCACAGCCAGCAGAGCAGCGGCAGATAGATAAGCACGTTGATGAGGATGCCATGCGCGGGACCGAACAGGAGCATGATGCCGCCGCCCACCGCCGGGCCCAGCAGTTGACCCAGAATGCGCGCCGTGGCGGCCAGGCGCACCGCGCTTTGCAGTTGCGCGGGACCGACGGTGTCGTGAATGAAGAGCTGGCTCGCCGGCCCCCATAGCACGCCGGCGAAACCGTGGATGATCAGCAGCACCATCGCGTGCCACATTTCAAGCGTGTCGGTGACGAACAGGTAGCCCCAGGCCAGCGAGACCGCCATGAAACACAGCATGCCGAGCTGGATGATGCGGCGCGGGTCGAAGCGGTCGGCGAGTGCGCCCGAGTATACGGAGAACAGCAGGAACGGCAGCCAGTGCGAGACGACCGCGAAACCGCCCAGCGCCTGCGAGTGAAATTTCTCGAACATGATCCAGTAGCTGATCACGTGTTCGATGCTGTCGGCCATCATCGCCAGCGCTGCGGTGAAGAAATAGGCGCGGAACACCGGGTTGCGCAGCGCGGCGAACGACCGCTCGTCGGGCGCGTGCAATTGAGGGTTGTCGGTGGTCAAGACGTGCTTTCGGCAGGCGGGGAAGCGGCGCGACGCGCGCGCCGGCGACGGTCATGCGCAAGGTCTGCGATAATAGAGCAGCGCCGGCAAAATTGGAATCATGCGACGGTCAGCGCCTTGCGAATTCCACTTGCGCGCGATTCAGCCGACCCAGGGGAGGAACATGAACGCTTATCCGAATCACACCAAACAGCGGCTCGCCGCCGGCCAGCTCGCGCTCGGCATGGGCTTGAGGCAGGCGCGCACCGTCGACATTGCCGCGATCGGCAAGACGTGCGGGTTCGATTGGCTGTTCATCGACATGGAACACAATTCGATGGACGTTGATACCGCGGCGCAGATCGCGAACGGGGCGCTGGCGGTGGGCATCACGCCCATTGTGCGTGTGCCCGGCAAGGAGCATTACCATGCGACGCGGCTGCTGGATGCCGGCGCGCAGGGCGTGGTCGTGCCGCACGTCGACACGGTGGAAGAAGCGCAACGCGCGGTGGCCAACTGCAAGTATCCGCCCATCGGTCATCGCTCGGTGGCGGGCGCGCAGCCGCAGTTCGCGTTCCAGAGCGTATCGATGGGCGAGGCGTCGAGCGTCGTCAATGAGCAAACGCTGGTCATCGTAATGGTCGAAACGCCGCTGGCGATCGCCAACGTGGAAGCGATAGCCGCGGTCCCCGGGATAGATTCCATCCTGATCGGCACCAACGATCTGTGCGCGGAGATGGGAATACCTTCGCAGTTTGCGCATGCGGACGTGGAAGCGGCATACGCGAAGGTTATCGCCGCTTGCCGCAAGCATGGCGTGCACCCGGGCATGGGCGGCGTCTACGAGCCCAGGCTGATGGAAAAGTACATCAAGCTCGGCATGCGCTTCATATTGAGCGGCAGCGACTTGAGTTTCATCATGGCGGGCGGGCGCGAGCGCGCGGGTTTTCTGAATGCGATCAAGCTTTGAGTCGGGAAAGGAAAATCATGCACATCGCGCGTACTGGCGTAGAACGTAGCCCGGAAGGAGTGCAGCGCATTCCGGGTTCCCCAGCCTGCAAAAATCCAGCCCCGGATTGCATGTCGTTCATCCGGGCTGCGCGTGCTGCCGGCGTGATCGTAAGTGCCGCAGTCATCGCGGCAACGGTCACGCCCTGCGTCCACGCACAGAACTACCCCACGAAACCGGTGCGCATCATCGTGCCACTCGCGCCCGGCGGCAACGTCGATATTGTCGCCCGCTCGCTCGCCCAGCATCTGACCGACAGCATGGGACAGCAGATCATCGTCGAGAACCGGCCGGGCGCAAGCAGCCTCGTCGGCACCCAGATTGTATCGAAGGCGGCGCCCGACGGTTACACGCTGCTTGCCATGGCGAACACCTTTGCGATGGTGCCTTCGATCATCACCAACCCCGGCTACGATCCCCTGAAAGACTTCACCGGCGTCACGCTGACGTGTCTCGTGCCGCAGGTGCTGGTGGTGAATCCCGCGCTGCCCGTGAAATCGGTCAGGGAACTGATCGCGCTGGCCAAGTCGCGGCCGGGGGAACTCACCTACGCGACATCGGGCCCGGGCGGCACCGGGCACATGGCGACCGAACTCTTGAGCCGCCAGGTCGGCGTGAAAATGCTGCACGTACCGTACAAGGGCAATGCGCAGGCCATCATCGATGTCATCGGCGGACAAGTCATGCTGATGTTCGACCAGGTGAGCACGTCGGAGCCGTACATCAGGGCCGGCAAGCTGCGTCCGCTCGCGGTGTCGAGCCTCAAGCGCTCGCCGCTGTTTCCCGATTTGCCGACGCTGGACGAAGCGGGCGTGCCGGGCTACGAGGACATTACCTTCAACGGGCTGGTGGCGCCGGCGGGAACGCCGCGCGAAATTCTCGCGCGGGTAAACGCGGAAGTCGCGAAGATCGTGCGCATGCCGGCGCTGCACGATCGCTTCATCGAACGCGGCGTCGAATTGAAAGCGAGCGCGACGCCGGAAGAGTTCACCGCGTACATCAAGGCCGAATTCGACAAGAAAGCCAGGCTGGCGCGCGACGCCGGCATCAAACTTTAAGAATGGGGGAGCGAGCATGGCGAACGAGGCAATAATCAAGAATGCCGTAAAGGAACTCTTCAAAGCGGACAAAGTCGCGTTGGGCATGATCGCGAGGCTTGGCCGCTCCGGCGACATCGCGCGCATCGCGAAAACGACGGGCCACGATTTTATTTTCGTCGACGGCCAGCATGCGCTGTACTCGGTCGAGACGACCGGCCATATCGCGCAGGCAGCGCTTGGCTGCGGTGTCGTGCCGATGGCGCGCGTGAGGAGTTGCGATGACCCCGACACGCAGGTGCTGCTCGACAACGGCGTCATGGGCATCGTGTTTCCCGACATCAACACCGCGGACGAAGCGCGCCGCGCGGTCAACCGCGCGAAGTTCCCGCCGATCGGCCGGCGCTCGGTGTCCGGCAGTTACACGATGTTCGATTTTCGCCCGGTGCCGACTGCCGAAACGGTGCCCGCGCTGAACGACGCCACGCTGGTCGTCTGCATGATAGAAACGCAGGAAGGTCTCGACAACGTCGACGCGATCGCCGCGGTCGACGGCGTGGACGTCATACACGTGGGCTCCAACGATTTGATGACCGCACTCGGCAAGACGGGCGAGTACGGCTCGCCCGTGCATATCGCGGCACTCGACCGCGTGTTCGCCGCCGCGAGGAAACACGGCAAAATCCCCGGCGTCGGCGGCGACCGCAATCTCGCGCGCCAGATGGAGTTCATACGCAAGGGCGCGCGTTTTCTCACGACCAACAGCGACATCGCCTTCATGACCGCGGAAGCGTCGCGCGTGACGGGCGAATTGCGCAAGGCGCTGGCCGGTGCTGGCTGACGTGGCGTGATCGTGATGCTGCGCCTGATCGCACTGGTGATCGCGTGCGGCCTCGCATGCGTGGCGGCGGCGCAGTCCTACCCGTCACGGCCGATCCGCATCATCGTCGCCGCCGCGCCCGGCGGCGGCACCGATTTCGTCACGCGCCTGATGGGCCACAAACTCACGGAGGCGCTGGGGCAGCAGGTGATCGTCGAGAACCGGCCCGGCGCCGGCAGCACGCTCGGCTACGAATTCGGCGCGCGCGCGGCGCCTGACGGCTACACGCTGACGATGATTTCGCCGAGCTATGCGATCAATCCGAGTCTGTATGCGCTGAAGTTCGATCCGTTGCACGACTACACACCGATAATGCCGGTCGCGCGCGGCCCGTACGTGCTGGTCGTGCATCCCTCGTTGCCGGTGACGACGGTCGCGGCATTGATCACGCTCGCCAAGGCCAAACCCGGGCAAATCGTCTACGGCAGCAGCGGTCAGGGTGCGATCGTGCATCTCACGACGGAGTTGTTTCTTTATATGGCCGGCGTGCAGATGACGCATGTGCCATACAAAGGCGGCGGACCGGCGCTGACGGACCTCATCGCGGGCCAGATCCAGCTCGTGTTCGCTACTTCGCAAGTGGGATTGCCGCAGGCGAGGGCAGGGCGCTTGCGCGCGCTCGCGGTGACCACGCCCGAGCGCATTGCCGCCGAGCCGCAGTTGCCGACCGTAACCGAGTCGGGCCTGCCGGGCTATCAGGTCAC
>JAYWDM010000256.1:0-5444 GCA_043779885.1 Betaproteobacteria bacterium
CGCGACGTGCGCGAGCATGACATCGGCTCATCGGTACTGTGTCCGATGGTGGTCGACACCCAGATCAACCACTCGGCGCGCAACCGGCCTGATGCATTCGGCGGCCCCGGCATCCAGCTCGATGTGTCGCCGGAGCAAGCCGAGAAAATGCGCGGGCGGGTGTTGCCGGTCGCCGGTGTCGCCGCCAAAGTGGTCAAGGCGATCAAGCACAATGAGCTCTACATTGTGACCCACGAGGAATCGCGCGAATTCATCCGCCGGCGCTTCGAACGTATCGACCGTGCGTTTGATCTGTAATCAGCGTCGCTGCAGAATTTGACGCGCGAATTAAATCGAACAGCAGGAGTCCGCCATGCGTCTCGGCATGTTATTGCGCAATTCGGGGCCGCTCTCGACCGCGGCCTACATCAAGGGCTGCGCGCGCGCGGCCGAGGACGCCGGTCTCGATGACCTGTGGGTGATCGATCACATCGCGATCCCGCCAAACGACGCCGAAGGCTCGGGCGGGCGCTATATCGATCCGCTGGCGACGCTGGCTTTCGCGGCCGGCGTCACCGAGCGCATTGGGCTGGGGGTGTCCGTGCTGGTCATTCCTTATCGCCCGGCGCTGCCGACCGCCAAATGGGTGGCCTCGATCCAGGAACTGTCGCAAGGCCGGCTGACGCTCGGCGTCGGCGCCGGCTGGATGGCAGCGGAATTCACCGCCGCCGGCGTGCCGCGCGAACAGCGCGGCCGCATCACCGACGACACCTTGGCTTTTCTGCACGATTGCTTCGCGCTCGATGTCGTCAGTCTGCATGGGCAATCGTTCATCTTCAGCCCGCGTCCGCCGCGGCCACCGATCCTGGTCGGCGGCAGCGGCGAACACGCCATGCGCCGCATCGTGCGCTACGGCGATGGCTGGATCCCGATGACGGGCGCTGTCGATAAGTTGCGGGAACCGATCGCCGCATTGACCGCGGATCTTGCGGCGGAGGGCAAGCCGGCGCCGGTGGTGATCCCGCTGACCCGGCTTGATTTGGGGGATAGCGAACGCGCTGCTGCCGAACTGGCGGCGTTGGCCGCGATTGGGGTGACCGGGATCAGCCATGCGGAATGCTACGACAGCGTTGCCGCGTTCGCGGCCGCGGCCGCGCAGCTGCTCGAGGTACGGCGGCGCGCTGGTTTGTAGACCGCGTTCAACCGTCGGCGACTGGGTTCGCGCTGCACGCAACCTCAGCTTCATCGCAACGGCGATGTTGGCACTGCGGCGCGCGCGCCTGCTGCAAAATGGCCTGCTTGAAACCATACCAACCAGTCGGTAATCGCGCCGTGCTTAGGGTTCGATGGGCCGGCCGAGGAGGCCGCAGGATTTTACGTTTGCGTGCGCGCAGCACCCTGCAAGCCCTGCTGCGGATAAAGAAACTCAATCTCGAAATATTGCGCGCGGCAGTGCAAGGAGCATGACCATGCACCCGACAGCCGTGACGAAAGCCCCGTTCGAGCTCGCAGTCGAACGCTACATCGATGCGCCGACTGCAACCGTGTTCAAGGTCTGTACCGAGCGTCTGGCCGAGTGGTGGTGTCCGCAACCCTGGACCACCGAAGTGATCGAACAAGACCTGCGTCCCGGCGGACGGTCGGCCTTGATCCGGCGCGGGCTGGCAGGCGAAAAAAGGGACATGGAGGGCGTGATTTCGGAAGTGGTGCCGAATGAACGCATCGTTTTCACCGACGCTTTCACAGCAGGCTGGTTTCCCCAAACGCCGTTCATGGTCGGCCTTTTCGAGTTCACGCGCGCGGGCAAGCGCACTACCGTGCCGGCGCTCGTCACTGGGACGAGGCGGCGCACCGACAGCGTGAACCAATGGGCTTCATCAAAGGGTGGGAGAAAGTCGCCGAGCAGCTGGCGCAAGTCGCCGAGGCCGAACGCTAGATTCAGGTCGATCGTGGTGCCCGCGGCAGCCGGTCCGTTCAAGTCCGCGATAACATGCTTACGGGGTTGCGCAGCGCCGCTGCCGGAGTCGCAGCTTCAACCGCCCGCCAGCACGGGGCGGAAACCCGCTACGCGAAGCAGATGCATGACCTGTTCGCGATGATCGCCTTGAATTTCGATCGCGCCCGCCTTCACCGTGCCGCCTGCCCCACAGGCTTTCTGGATCTGCCTGGCGAGTGCCGCGATTGCCCCAGGGTCGATGCCGCTGAAGCCTTTGATCACGGTGACCGTCTTACCGCCGCGATGCGCGGTGTTGCGCAGGATATCGAGACGCCCGCGATCCCTGGGCGGCTTGGCAACGCGCTCCGTCGGCTCGCCCGCGAGTGCAGACCGGTCCGTACCGGACACTGTTTTCAGTTGTGCGAGGACGGCAAACGCAGAGGGGGCAGTGGCGTCCGGCGACAGTGCTGGCGAGTTTTTCTGGTCTTTCATTAACGCCTTTCGCGGTCGGCACTTGCAGCGCACAGGGTTGATCAACACGCGTCCGTCGTGCGCCGCGGCGCAGGTCTGCCCGACGCGGCCGCGGGCATGACTCAAGGTGTAAGCCCGGACCACGCGTCGCTGGACCCCACCCCCAGTGAAGTGAACGCCACCAGCGCTGGGAGACAATGGACGAAATCTAGACATAGCGCACGCGCCTTGACCATCCGCGGTGCAGGTCCAGCGCAGCGCTAACCGCTGGCGGACCGTTCCGATCTATAACGTATCCGCGAAATAGCTTTCCCAAGCGCTGGTCGGACTCGGGGGATCGGCGCAAGGACAGCAGGAGAGCGAGGACCGATACGCGCGCGCTTGGTGCCGGGGTGCATAGCCCCGTGATCTGCCTGAGGACGCCACCCCGCAGTTCATCGACGGCGACGTCTTGACCGTCAACGACCGTGAACGTCTCGATCCCTGCGTGCCGCCGGGCCTCGCGACGGCGGACTTCTACGGCGTGGCCATCAAGATCAAGCATGCCGGCGACCTGAGTCCGCCGCCGTCCCTCGTCGATAACGCGCCGATATCGCGTCGAAATTTCCCGGCACGGTGACTCTCGCTGCCAACGGCACGATACAGAACTGCGTCGCCGGCACCCCTTTTTGATCGCACTACTTTCACGAGCGGCACCTGCCGCCGCCCGTCGGGATCAACGGATCGAGAGGTCAGCGCCGTTGAATCCGCTTGGCGGCGCTCGATGATATCGACATGCATGGGCGCAAACAGCGCCAGCAAGCGATTCTGCGCGCCGGTCGCGACCTGGCAGCGCTCCATCGCTTCGATCAGATCCTCGACCAGCGCGGTGAAGACTGCGGTATTTACGCCCATGCCGGCGTGACTCTGTTGCATGGTGTTGCCGGTATACCGACATGGTCTGCCGCTGACGGCGCAGAATCGCTCGATGAGTTGGGTCCGAAAGCGAACACGATTGGTTTCGGCGAAGAAATGCTTGATGCGGCGGTCATCGGCCAAGGAGCACAGGAACTGGTCAACAATCGTTACAACACCCGATTCCCCACCCAAATCGTCGCAGAGTTTCCCAGCCGCCAGCACATTTGCCGACGCTAACGCGGCCACTGCCAGCAGCCATCCGCAGAAGATCGCCCGCTTATGCGATATCAAGCCATGGGACAATTTCAACGTTGCCGCTCCTTCATCCTAGAACGCCAGCTGGGCCGACAGGTACCCGCTGCGCTAGTCGTGCAGCGTCGCCACGGTACCCAGGTCCGCGTAAGCCGCGACCACAGACAGATGCTGGTGCGGAAACACGCCGATAAAGGCATCCAACCAGTCGTCCTGTGGCGCGAAACTGAGGTTGTCCAGCGGCTGTCGATATGCGAACCCGCAGGCTACGTGGCGGGTTAAAAATACACCGATCGCGCCTTCCACCATCAGTTCGCGATCGTCTCCCCGATCGCCGCCGAAGCCGAGAATGCCGATCTGATTGGCGCGGGTGTAGTGCAGCGTCAGATCGGCGAAAACGTTGCGGTCGAACAACCCGGCGAGCCACCGTTTGCTCGCGCTCAGATAGAAGTCGGCATCACGGCGATGACGTGCGCCCACAGCAGCGGGAATACCAAAATCCAGGTTGCTCTTGTACTGAGTGCCGAAACTGATGTGCGGCATGCGGTCATAGAGGAGATCGCCGTACAGGCGCAGCTTGAGTCCGATGATGTTCTGGCGCAGCGATTTATCCGGCTGGCCGATAGCGTCACCCAAGGTGCCGAGGTCGAATTCCTGCCGCGCGAGCGACCGCTCGATGCGGTTATGGACGCTGACCGCGACACCGTACGCGTCGAGCGCATAGTTTTTCACCTCGACCTGAGTGTAGAAGCCGGCCGCCCCGATATCGTCACTCGAACCGTAACCGGCCAGCACTGCCCACGGCACAATGCCACCGCCCGCCTGGCCCTCAATCTGGATCGCCCCGCCGGTTGCCAGAAGACGGCTATTGTCGGGCAGCAGCACTGGCGCGGCGGATGCAACAGCGGACATCAGGTAAAGCGCCAACCCGTAATTCCAGCCGCGTCCACGCCACCGGCAGGCGCCGCCGCCACCGCCCGAACTCGATGTATCAGTGACGTTCATGCCGCCACCGCCGCATTCGCCCCACCGAATTGACCATTGGCGCGCACCCAGCGCTCAAACTCCGTTGCCCGCAGCGGTTTGGAAATCCAATAACCTCGCGCGATATCGCAGCCGAACAGACCCAGAGCCTGTATCGCGCACCACCGCGCTCTCGGTGATTTCCAGGCCCAGCTGGCGCGGCGACAGCTCGTAGTCGCGCAGTGCACGGTCGAGCAGGACCGGCAGACCCTCGTTCAAGAGATCCAGCGCTGACAGGTTCGCGCCGACGCGGATATTCAAGCCGCGCCCGAGCCAGTCGCGGCACTGCCGTCCGGCGCGTTCGATGATCCACGCGGTCAGCGACGAAAGGTTGCCGGACAGTTCGATAACCGTGATGAATGCGTCCGGGGCGAGAAAGCCGACATCGGGATGGATCCAGCGCACCAGCGCCTCCGCCTTGGTAATGGCACCATCAGCAAGATCGGCTTTGGGTGGGTAGTACAGAAAAAGTTCGTCGCGCGCCAGCGCTGCCGGCAGCGTACCGACGATCGCGAGTTGCCGCAGATGGCCGTCATCGCGGCCCGCGCGATAATCGACCAGCGACTCGTGCGAGTCTCTGGCGTCGTACATCGCGATTTCGGCACGACGCATCAACGCCGACGCATCCTCGGCGTGACCGGGATAGGTTGCGACACCCGCACTGAAGTCCAGCGACACGCTCATCCCGGCAAGTTCTATCGGCGCGATCAGGCTGCTGCGCCGCAGCTCGAGAATGCCGTGCGCTGCGGTCCGATCGGCACCCTCGAGGATCATCAGAAAATCATCGCCGCCAAGACGCGCGACCGTGTCGGATCGCCGCGCCGTCTCCTGCAGGACCACGTCCCCGACAGGGTGACCCAGCGGGTCATTGATCTGCTTGATCCGC
>JAYWDM010000257.1:0-5436 GCA_043779885.1 Betaproteobacteria bacterium
CACGCACGCCACGGCCACAGCGGCCTGATGCGTCGCGTGGAAGGCGAGCATGCGGCCTTAATGCACCGTGTCAACGCGATCGCCCGCGAGCACCGGCGCGTATTCCGTCGAACCCGGGTATGCACGTGCTATTCAAGCCGGCCTGTTGTCTGGCGCGCAGGCGTAATCGCGACGCGACATCGCCGGAAATCGCGCGCGCGGGCACTGCGGCGGGATATTTTACTGCAGTGCGTCAGTGGTGCGGGCCTTGACCAGAGCTTCGGCCTGCAACCAGTCGTCGAGTTCATTACCCGGCGCAAATCGCCGCAGTTCCGCGATGAAATAGGCGGTTTGCGCAATTATCTGCTGACGTTCCGGCAGTGCATTTCCCGGCGTGTTTTGCCGGGGCGCATCACTGCGCGCGCCGGCGGTTGTTTTCCTGATCGGCATCGCTGGTGTTACCAAGGGCATTTTCGAGCCTGATTTGCCCCGTCCCGTTTCCTGCGTATTCGTGCGGCTGGCCATTTCCTGACTCCTCAATTAATTGGCGGCGAGGTTTATTACCTTTTCTTGTTGATAAGCATTGAGCGCCATGGCGTGGAAAAGTTCTTGACGCGGGTCAAACAAACTCCATTCAGCAATGATTCAGTCGTAGATCCCGCTGCCGAATTCGGCTTCGAGCAGCTTCGCCCGCGCTGCCGCGAGCCGCGCGATGGGTACGCGCGGCCCCGAGCAGGACACGTAATCGAGTCCGATGTGATGACAGAAGCGGATCGCCTCAGGTTGCCCGCCGTGCTCGCCGCAGATGCCGACCTTGAGGTCGGGCCGCGCTTTGCGCCCCCACTCCATCGCGATTTCCATCAGGCGGCCGACGCCTTTCACGTCGAGTATCTCGAACGGGTTGTCGCGTATGATGCCGTGCTCGATATAGAACGGCAGGAATTTGTTCTCGGCGTCCTCGCGGCTGAACGAGAAAGTGGCCTGGGTCAGATCGTTGGTGCCGAACGAGAAGAATTCGGCGACCGCGGCCATCGGCTCCGCCCGCAGGCACGCGCGTACCACTTCCATCATGCTGCCGAACTTGTACGGCACCTTGACGCCAAAGGCCGCCTCGACGCGCGGGGCGATCGCGTCGGCGAGTTTCTTCACTTCGCGCAACTCCTGGGGCGTGGCCACCTGCGGCACCATGATCTCCGGGTGCACCGCGATGCCTTCCTTTATGCACTCGGCCGCCGCCTCCAGGATCGCCTGGATCTGCATGATGTAGATCTCGGGGTTGGTGATGCCGAGCCGCACGCCGCGATGGCCCAGCATCGGATTGACTTCGTGCAGCTGGCGCACTTTTTTCAGCATCGCTTCCTTGCGCGCGATCTGCGCTTTCTCGCGCCCGGCGTCGCGGAACTGGTGCAGGGCCTCCGACAGTTTCTCGAGCTGGTTCACGCTGGACTTCGCGAGATCGGCGTCGAGCATCTTCAGGGTGTCGTGCAGTTCGTCCATGCTGACGACGGTGCGTTGCAGATGGTGCAGATGCGACAGTTCGTATTCGAGCTGCTCCGTGGTCGGCATGAACTCGTGTATGGGCGGGTCGAGCAGGCGCACGGTCACCGGCAGGCCGTGCATGGCGCGGAAGATGCCGCAGAAATCCGCGCGCTGGATCGGCCGCAGCTTGTCGAGCGCGGCCTGGCGGTCCGCCGCTGTTTCGGCCAGTATCATGTCCTGCACGATGGGCAGGCGATCGACGTCGTTAAACATGCGCTCGGTGCGGCAAAGCCCTATGCCGTGGGCGCCGAAGCGTCGCGCGCGCGCCGCGTCGCGCGGCGTGTCGGCGTTGGCCATGACCTTGAGACGCGCCGTCTGGTCGGCCCATTCCAGCAGGGTTTCCAGTTCGGCGGTGAACTCCGGTTCGACGGTGGGAACCTCGCCGGCGAAGACATGCCCCGTCGTGCCGTCGATCGTGATGGTGTCGCCTTCATGCAACAACGTGCCGCCGACGCGGGCGACGCGCTCGCGGACATCGATGACGATCGACTCGCAGCCCGACACGCACGGTTTGCCCATGCCGCGCGCCACCACCGCGGCGTGCGACGTCTTGCCGCCGCGACTCGTGAGTATGCCGGCGGCGGCAAAAAACCCGTGGATGTCTTCAGGCTTGGTCTCCTCCCGCACCAGAATGACGCGCTCGCCTTCGCCGCCGCGCAATTGCGCCGCATCGGCGTCGAACACGATGCGGCCTGACGCCGCTCCCGGCGAGGCCGCCAGGCCCTGCGCCAGCGGCGTCACGCCGTGACCCGCTGCCAGCGCCGGCACCAGCAATTGTTCCAGCAGCGACGGATGACAACGCGTCAGCGCGCGTTCTTTTGCGAGCAGGCCCTCGCGTGTCATCTCGACCGAACTGCGCACCATCGCCTGCGCGTTCATCTTGCCGTTGCGCGTCTGCAGGCAGTAAAGGCGGCCGCGTTCGATCGTGAACTCGAAATCCTGCACCTCGCGGTAATGGCGTTCGAGCCGGTCGCGCAATTCGACCAGCTCGCGAAAAAGATCGGGCATATCGCGCGCCATGTCGGCGAGCGGCTTCGGCGTGCGGATGCCGGCCACCACGTCTTCGCCCTGCGCGTTGACCAGATACTCGCCATAGATCACGTTCTCGCCGGTCGCGGGGTTGCGCGTGAAGCCGACGCCGGTCGCGCTGTCATCGCCGAGGTTGCCGTAAACCATGGCGACGATATTCACGGCGGTGCCGTTCGCCATCTCGGGCGTGATCCTGAACTGCCGGCGGTAGTCGATCGCGCGTTTGCCCATCCACGAGCGGAACACCGCGCCGATGGCGATTTCCAGTTGCTCGAAAGGGTCGGTGGGAAACGGCTTGCCGGTGACCTTGTGCACGATGCCGATATAGGTCTCGGCCAGTTGCTCGAGATCGGCAGCGGAAAGATTCACGTCCTGCGCCGCGCCGACGCGACGCTTGAGAGCCGACATCGCCTGGTCGAACTGCTCGTCCGCTACGCCAAGTGCGATCTTGCCGAAAAGCTGGACGAAGCGGCGCCAGGCATCGTGGCCAAAGCGCGCATTCCCGGTCGCGCCGATGAGGCCGGCCAGCGTCACGTCATTGAGGCCGAGGTTGAGGATGGTGTCCATCATGCCCGGCATGGACATGGCAGAGCCGGAACGCACCGAAACCAGCAGCGGGTTGGCGGCGCCGCCGAAAGTCTTGCCCGTCTTGCGCTCTATCTGCGCGATGTGGGAGCGGACTTCCTGCATCAGGCCGTCAGGCAGCCGGTTATCGACGAGGTAGGCGAGGCAGGCCTCGGTAGTGATGGTGAAACCCGGCGGAACATTGAGACCGATCTGTGTCATCTCGCACAAATTCGCGCCTTTGCCGCCGAGCAGCATCTTGTTTCTGCCGTCGCCATGCTCGAACGAGTGAACGTATTGCGCCGCCATCATGCCGTCTCCTTGTTGGTTGTTGTGAGTCGCCGGCCAGGAGACGGGCGCGCGTATCCGTTGCACCTCGCCGCGCCCCGACCCGTGGACGGAGGTAACTCTGGTTTCGGCGCGGCGCCATACGCCGGCCGCTATATCGAGGCGTGGATTAAATGCCGCGAAGCCACAGGGTTCAAGGTTAGCGAAGCTGGCGCGGCGACGGGTTGATCCGTATCAAACACCGCGCAGGCGGTTGAGCATCTCCTGGGTGATGAGGGTGACGCCACCCTCCGTGCGTTCGAATCGTCGTGCATCCTCGACCGGATCTTCCCCGACCACCGTGTCTTGCGGAATGTGGCACCCGCGGTCCACCACCACGCGCGTCAGGCGCGAATGCGGGTCGACGGTGACGCCGGGCAGCAGGACTGCCTCGCGCAATTTGCAATACGATTCGACACGACAACGGGAGAACAGCAGCGAGCGCTCGAGATAGGCGCCGGAAATGATGCAGCCGCCGGACACCAGCGAATCCACCGCCATGCCGCGCCGGTCGGTTTCGTTGAACACGAACTTGGCGGGCGGCAGTTGCTCCTGGTAGGTCCAGATGGGCCAGGTGGTATCGTACAGGTCGAGCGTGGGCTGCACGGCTGTCAGATCGATATTGGCTTCCCAGTAGGCGTCGATGGTGCCGACGTCACGCCAGTACGGCGCGGTCTGCAGGTCCTTCCTCACGCAACTGTTGCCGAACGGATGCGCCGCGGCCACGTCGTCCCGCACGGCGCGGGGGATGATGTCCCTCCCGAAATCATGGCTCGACGCGGAATCGGCAAGATCGCGGGCCAGCGCTTCGTATAAATAGGCCGCGGTAAAGACATAGATGCCCATGCTTGCGAGCGCTATGCCCGGCTTGCCGGGCAGCGTCGGCGGCTGCGCGGGTTTTTCGACAAAATCGGTGATGCGGTTGGAGCGGTCTACGGCCATGACGCCGAAGTCCCGCGCAATCAGGACCGGAACTTCAATGCACGCAACGGTACATTGTGCGCCGGTCTCCACGTGGTCGGCCAGCATGCGGGCGTAGTCCATCTTGTAGACATGGTCCCCCGCGAGAACCACGATGTATTCCGGCGCATCTTCCCGGATGATGTCGATGTTCTGGAACACGGCATCCGCGGTGCCGCGATACCACTCGTCATCACCGATGCGCTGCTGCGCGTGCAGCAACTCGATATGTTCGTTGAGTTCGCTTTGCATGAACGACCAGCCGCGCTGCAAATGCCGCAACAATCCGTGCGACTCGTATTGCATTGCCACGCCGATTCTGCGGATGCCCGAGTTCAGGCAGTTGGACAGGGCGAAATCAACGATGCGAAACTTGCCGCCGAAATCGACGGCGGGTTTCGCGCGCTTGTCGGTGAGTTGCTTCAGGCGGCTGCCGCGCCCGCCCGCCAGCACGATGGCAAAGCAGCGTTTCGGCAGTCGCAACTGGGTCAGTGGGTCTGTCCGCATGGTGGTTTTCCCTCGCTTCGATCCTGCGAGCATCATGCCATAGGCCGGGCGACTGCGGTTTGACGCGACTGCCGCTACCCATCAATCAAACGGCGCGGCGGAGGATGCGTAAAGTTCCTCAACCCTGCGGCGTCAGTGTAGGAAGTGCGGCCGTCCTCGTGATAGGCTCGATGATGCCGGGCAACCCAAATTCATTGTCGTCAACACACATGATTCTTGTCGGTGATCTAGGCGCCACCAAGACGCTGCTTGAAGTCGGCTCCCTGCGGGACGGGCGCTGGCAGCCGGTTTTCGGCCGGCGCTATGCTGACGCGGAATATCCCGACTTTGACAGCGTGCTGCAGGCATTTCTGCAGGAATGGGCCGCGCACGGCCGCGGGGAGCGCACGCTCGCTCAGGCGTGTCTGGGCGTGGCGGGCCCGACGTTCGGCAACCGTACGCAGATGACCAATATCGGATGGGTGGTCGACGGGGCGGCCGTCAGCGCCAGATTCGGCATCGGCCGCGTGCAGGTGGTCAACGATTTTGCCG
>JAYWDM010000258.1:0-5413 GCA_043779885.1 Betaproteobacteria bacterium
CAGCTCCGAAATCCAGGACCGTTTTCTCAAGCTGCTGGTGACGCAGTTGAAAAACCAGGATCCGCTGAACCCGCTCGACAACGCGCAAATCACTTCCCAGTTGTCGCAGATCAGCACGGTCAGCGGCATCGAAAAACTCAATACCACGCTGCAGGGCCTGTCGTCGTCGCTCATGTCGTCGCAATCGCTGCAGTCGACCGCGCTGATCGGGCACACCGTATTTACCGACGGCAATACGCTCGCGCTGACGCGCGGTGACACGGCGCCGGCCGGCATTCAGCTCGCGACGGCGGCCGACAGCGTCAAGGTAAACGTTCTCGGGCCGTCCGGCGCCATCGTGCGCCAACTCGAACTCGGTCCGCGCCAGGCCGGCCTGACGGGATTCAAGTGGGACGGCTTGAACGACGCCGGGGCCAGCGTGGCATCGGGCACCTACACGTTCCAGGTCGCCGCGTCGAGCGGCGGGCAGAAAGTCGGTGCGACACCGCTTGCCGCCGGCACGGTGTCGAGCGTGACGCTCGGCGCCGATGGCCTGCGCGTCACGGTCGGCGGCGTCGGTGACGTCACGACGAATCAGATCAAACGAATAATGTAACCGGGAGAAGACTATGGCATTTCAGGCAGGATTGAGCGGGCTCAATGCGGCGGCGCAGAGCCTGGACGTGATCGGCAACAACATCGCGAACGCCGCCACCGTGGGCTTCAAGCAATCGCGCACGCTGTTTACCGACGTGTTCGCGAATTCCCTGAGCGGCTCGGGCGCCACCGCGGTGGGCATCGGCACCAAGGTTGCATCGATCGAGCAGCAGTTTTCGCAGGGCTCGATCTCGGCTTCCAACAATCCGCTCGATATCGCGATCAACGGCAAGGGCTTTTTCCGGCTCGATGACAACGGCGCCGTCGCCTACTCGCGCGCCGGCCAGTTTCATACCGACAACGCGGGCTTTATCGTGACGACGGAAGGCTACAAGGTCACCGGTTACACGGTCGACACCGTCGGCAACATCGTGCCCACCTCGCCGGTGCCGCTGCAGCTCTCAAGCGCGCAGCAGCAGCCGCAGTCGACCGCGAATTTTCGCGCGAGCATGAACCTCGATTCGCGCGATGCCGTGCCGGCGACCGCGCTGTTCAACGCGACCGATCCGTCGAGCTATAACCAGACGACCTCCGGCAGCGTTTACGACAGTCTGGGCAACGCTCACGTCTTCACGCAGTACTTCGTCAAGACGGCGGTGGCCGGGCAATGGGCCTTGTATTCCACCGTTGACGGCACGGCGCCCGCCAATGTCAATCTCGGCGCCGGCGCCGGCACCCCGATCAACCTCAACTTCAATTCGAGCGGCGCGTTGACGACCGGAATGCCGATCGCCGGGGTCGCGGTGACCGTCGGCGGCGGCGCCGCCACCCCGGTGACGCTCGACCTTGATTTCACTTCGAGCACCCAGTTCGGCTCCAGCTTCGGCGTCAACTCGCTGTTTCAGGACGGCTATGCGTCGGGACGCCTGTCCGGCTTCAGCGTCAGCAATGACGGTATCGTGGTGGGACGCTACACCAATGGCCAGTCGCGCAACCTGGGGCAAGTCGTGCTCGCCACTTTCGCCAATCCGCAGGGACTCAAACCGATCGGCAACAACCGCTGGGACGAATCGTCGGCGTCCGGCCTGCCCGTGGTGGGCGCGCCGGGGAGCGGCGATCTGGGCGCGTTGCAGTCCGCGGCCACCGAGTCGTCCAATGTCGACCTGACTGCGGAGCTCGTCAACATGATCACGGCGCAGCGCGTGTACCAGGCCAACGCGCAAACGATCAAGACGCAGGATTCGGTCCTGCAAACGCTCGTCAACCTGCGCTAGGAAGCGGGCGCAGCGGGTTGACGCAGATGGTTTTTGTGCTCACGCAAACGGAGTAGCCAATGGATCGCATGATATACGTGGCGATGAGCGGCGCCCGCCAGACCCTCAGTCAGCAGGCGACGGTCGCGCACAATCTGGCGAACGTGACGACCACCGGGTTTCGCGCGGAAACCAGCGTGTTTCGCGCGGTGCCGGTGGTCGGCGAAGGTGCGGCCACGCGCGCTTTCGTTGTCGATTCGACGCCGGGCGCCGATTTCACGCCGGGTGCGATCCAGCGCACCGGCCGCGATCTCGACATCGCCGTGCAGGGCAAGGGCTGGATCGCCGTGCAGGCGCCGGACGGCAGCGAGGCGTACACGCGCACCGGCAGCCTGCAACTGAGCGAAAACGGCGTGTTGCAGACACGCAGCGGTCACGCGGTATTCGGCGACGGCGGTCCGCTTTCGCTGCCCAACGACACGCTGGTCACGATCGCTGGCGACGGCACGGTGTCGACGGTGCCGACCGGCACGCGTCCGGCCGCCAATTCCGTGGTCGGCCGCATCAAGCTCGTCAATCCGCCCGAGGGCAGCCTCGAACGCGGCAACGACGGCTTGTTCCGGGTGCGCGGCGGCGCTCCGGCGGCTGCCGACGCCAGCGTGCGCGTCGTGTCCGGCGCGCTGGAGGCAAGCAACGTCAACGCCGTCGATGCGATGGTCAGCATGATCGCGCTCGCGCGCCAGTTCGACGTGCAGATGAAGATGCTGCAGAACGCCGAAGGCAATGCGCGCCAGGCCGCGCAGTTGCTGACCTTGCAGGGATGACGAATGACCGCGCGCCGGATGCTGGTCGCCGCCACGCGCATGCTGCTTAATCAGAAACGGATACCCACATGATACGCTCGCTATGGATTTCAAAAACCGGTCTCGACGCGCAGCAGACCAACATGGACGTGATCGCGAACAATCTCGCCAACGTCAGCACCAACGGGTTCAAGCGCGCGCGCGCCGTGTTCGAGGACCTGCTCTACCAGACGATACGCCAGCCGGGCGCGCAGTCTTCGCAGCAGACGCAGTTGCCCTCGGGTCTGCAGATCGGCACCGGGGTGCGGCCGGTGGCGACCGCGCGCGTATTCACGCAGGGCAATATGCAGCAGACCGGCAATTCGCTCGACGTCGCGATTAACGGCGGCGGTTTTTTTCAGGTCCTGCTGCCGGACGGCACCAGCGCATATACGCGCGACGGCTCGTTCCACGTCGACGCCCAGGGCCAACTGGTCACGTCGAGCGGCTTTCACGTGCAGCCCGCGATCACGGTACCGGCCAACGCGTTAAACGTCACGATCGCCCGCGACGGCGTGATTTCGGTGACGCGCGCGGGCTCCGCCGCGACGAGCCAGGTCGGCGCGCTGCAACTTGCAAGCTTCGTCAATCCGGCCGGCCTGCAGAGCATGGGCGAAAACCTGTATCTCGAGACTGCGGCGTCAGGCACGGCAAACGCGAACACGCCGGGCAGCAATGGTCTCGGGCTCATCAACCAGGGCTACGTCGAAACCTCCAACGTCAACGTTGTCGAGGAACTCGTCAACATGATCCAGACGCAGCGCGCCTACGAGATCAATTCAAAGGCGATCCAGACCTCGGATCAAATGCTGCAACGGCTGTCCCAACTGTAAGAGGACGCATGAAAACTTACACTATCCTGGCGGCGTCACTGCTCGCCGGCTGCATTACAACGACGCCGTCTACCTCGGTGCACCAGCCGATGACCGCGCGACCGGCCGCGGCGCCGCTGCTGCCGCCGCCGGCCAACGGCACGATCTACCAGGCTGCCTACAACTACCGGCCGCTCTTCGAGGATCGCCGCGCGCGCCGGATCGGCGACACGCTCACGATCAATATCGTCGAGAACACTTCCGCCGATAAAAAGTCGAACACGACAACCAACCGCTCGAGCGACAACAACTTCGCGGTGCCGAATGTTACGGGCCTGCCGGGCAAATCCTTCCTCGGCGCGGGGCTCGCGGCGACTTCCGACATGAAATTCAGCGGCGACGGCGCGACCGCGAGCAACAACGTGTTCACCGGCACGATTACCGTAACGGTGATCGACGTGCTGCCCAACGGGAACCTGCTGGTGAGCGGCGAAAAGCAGGTCGGCATCAATCACGCTTCCGAGTTCATCCGTTTCTCGGGCGTGGTGAATCCGAACTACGTCACGTCCGCCAACAGCGTGAATTCCGTGCAGGTGGCCGACGCGCGCGTCGAGTATCGCGGCGCCGGCCAGATCGAAAACGCGCAGAATATGGGCTGGCTGTCGCGCTTCTTCCTTAATGTTCTGCCGTTTTGATGCGCGCGCTGACTGCATTGCGCAATGCGGGCCGGCTGGGCCTGAGCCTCGCCGCCGCGGCGATAGGCACTCTGCTTCTCGTGCACGTGGCGCACGCCGAGCGCATCAAGGATCTCGCCAGCGTGCAGGGAGTGCGCGCCAATCAGTTGATCGGCTATGGACTGGTGGTCGGTCTTGACGGCAGCGGCGACCAGACCACGCAGACGCCGTTTACCGTGCAAAGCATCACCAGCATGCTGAGCCAGCTCGGCGTCAATCTTCCTCCCGGCACCAGCCTGCAGTTGAAGAACGTCGCGGCGGTCATGCTGACCGCGTCGCTGCCGGCGTTTGCCAAACCCGGGCAGACCATAGACGTGACGGTGTCGTCGATCGGCAACGCGAAGTCGCTGCGCGGCGGCACCTTGTTGCTGACTTCGCTCAAAGGCGCCGACAGCCAGGTCTATGCGATGGCGCAGGGCAACGTGCTGGTGGGTGGCGTGGGCGCGTCGACGCCCGGCGGCTCCAGCGTGCAAATCAACCATTTGAGCGTCGGGCGTGTCAGCGGCGGCGCGACCGTCGAGCGCGCGGTGCCGACGCTGCTCGGGCAGGATGGCTACATTTATCTCGATCTGAATACGACGGATTTCACCACCACGCGGCGCGTCGTCGCCGCGATCAACGGCGCATTTGGCGATGGCATCGCGGCCGCGCTGGACGGACGCGTGGTGCAGGTCGCAGCACCCCCCGACGCCGACCGCCGCGTCGACTTTCTCTCGCGCATCGAGAGCCTCGACGTGCAGCCGGGGTCGAGCGTGGCCAAGATCATACTTAATGCGCGCACCGGTTCAGTGGTCATGAACCAGTCGGTCACGGTCGACAACTGCGCGGTGGCGCACGGCAACCTGTCGGTTGTCATCACCAGCGAACCGGTTATCAGCCAGCCCGGGCCTTTCTCGACCGGCCAAACCGTGCAGGCGCAGCGCGAGCAGATCGAGATCCGGCAGGACAAGGGCGGGCTCACCATGGTCAAAGGCGTCAATCTCTCCGAAGTCGTCAAGGCGCTGAATTCGATCGGTGCAACACCGCAGGACCTCCTGGCGATACTGCAGGCAATGAAGGCCGCCGGTGCGCTGCGCGCGGAACTGGAAATCATATGACCACGAATCAGAACTTCAGGCTGGCGGGTGCGGCCGCCTACGATGTGCAAAGCCTTGAGCAATTGAAGCTGCAGGCAAAGCGCGCGCCGGACCAGGCGG
>JAYWDM010000259.1:0-14416 GCA_043779885.1 Betaproteobacteria bacterium
TGCCGCTCGTGGGCTGACGCGCTGGACAACTTCAGCTATGTCCCGCTGACGGCGGATCGCGGCCAGCTGCAAGACACCCTTGCGCGAGTACTGCCGGCGCGAACGGCACTGGCCGAGCATGATGTGTACGTCGCCGGGCCCGCGCCATTTGCGAATGAAGCGGAATACCTGTTGCTCGATCTCGGGCTGCCGCCCCCGCAGTTATCAGTTAACCGATTGCCGGCGACGTGAGCGCCATGCGCATGATCGGGGCAGGGCGGCCGCTGAGGCCAGGACTTGACGTTGCATCGCGGCGCTTGTTGCGATATTCCGGCAAGGAGGCGGCGTTAGATGTCAATTGACGTAAATGGAAAGGTAATTGCGACGGACGCGGAAGGCTATCTCGTTGACCCCGCGGACTGGGATGACAAGGTCGCCCTGGTGCTCGCGCGGCAGGAAGAGATTGAGCTTGGCGAGGAGCACTGGCGGATAATCCGGTTCATGCGCAAGTATTTCGATGAGCATCAAATTGCGGCGGACGCACGATTCGTCAAGAGGCTTCTCGCGGACGAGCTCGGCTACGGAAAAAACGCCAGCAGCCATTTGTCCGGATTGTTCCCCTATGGCTACGTAAAACAGGCGTGCAAAATTGCCGGCATGAAACGTCCCCGAGCCTGGAGTACGGGATGAGATTCTGAACGTTTTCACGGAATCTCGGGAGCTGGATTCTTTGGCGATCCGGAGTACCCGGAGTGCGGGCGGCACCAGGATCCTGGTGGAGCCCAAGGCGACGAATCCGCCGAATCCGCCGAATCCGCAGCCGGAGAACAAAGGGGGCGCGTAAGTCCTGATAGGGCAGGGCGCATGGAGCGCGGCCGGATCTAGCCAGCGCTGCCGCGATCCTTGTCGTTCGCGCCGGTCTGCGAAATAGCGGCCGCCACAACTTCGTCGACCAGTTTCTTGATCAGACGCACCATCTCCGGCGCTTCCATCTCCATAATCTGTTCGATCACCCACTTGTTGTCGCTGCTGGCCATGGCATCGGAAACCTTGTTGCCGAAGTAACGCAGGCAGGCGTAGCCGGGGTCGCGCTCAACGTATTCGAACTGCGCGTAGTCCCCGAACCTGTCGTTCAGCGTTTGAATGAATGGCGACCGGTAATCCCCCGGGCCCAGCAGATCCAGCTGATTGTTTTCCATGGTTTTGGCCAGGTGAGAGGCAACGGCGTTGATCAGCGCTGCACGCTCGGCGTCGCTGGTCTGTCCATACAGGGTGCGATCGGTCAGTTGCACGAGAAAGGCGATGAACTCCGTGATGATCGATGTCACCTGACGGTCGGTGCCGAAGCGAAAGCCGTCTTTTTCAAGATGCTTGAAAATTTCGATCGCGATTTTCCAGATATTCGCGCCGATGACGCCCGCGCGTTCTTCGGCAGTACGCGGCGCCTTCTTATTGCGCCAGCGGGTCTTGATGAGCCCTATCGAGGGACGCGTGCTGATGATCGCCATGCCTGGAACGCCTCACATAATGAAACACGCGATGATTGTAAAACGCGCGCGAAAACCGTACAGTCCAGCTAACCTTTCACGCGGCTATTGCCGGAGACTCCCGATGCCGGATTTGGACATGGATTTGGCGAGCGGCATTGCCGCGTTCGAAGCGAAGGAATTCGCCACTGCCAGGCAACTGCTGCATCCACTCGCCGAGCGGGGCAACGCCCACGCACAGTATCGCCTGGCCATTATGGCGCAGGTCGGATTGGGCATGGTGAAGAACTGCGCGACCGCCGTGAAATGGATGCGTGCCGCGGCCGAGCAGGGTTACAGCATCGCTCAGCATGGCCTGGGCTTCATGTATTTTCAGGGCGAATGCACCAAAGCAGACCCGGTCGAGGCTGCCAGGTGGTTCCGCCTGGCGGCTGATCAGGGTTTGGCGGGATCGCAAGCGACGCTGGCCATGATGTACGAGCAGGGCGTCGGCGTCGAACACGATCCTGTCCAGGCAAAGGCGTGGCAGGACCTCGCCGCAAAAAGCTATTGACCGGCAGTTTGCGCGGCCGCATTCAACGCCGCGTAGCCGTCGGTCTTCTTGTCCCAGCCATCTGCATAGCCCGCCGTGTACGCTGCATTGACGCGCTGTTCCTCGCGCTTGGGGTTGTGCAGAAAGCCGCTTGCCCAGCCATTGATGTATTCGGGATCCACGCCGTGCTTTTCCATCGTGTCGATCGTTTCGTAATACACGTTGCTCATGCCGGTCACCTCCATTCATCGGTAATGCGCCTATATTAAGCCATGCCCGGCGCTCATACCAAGTCCGCACGCGCTTGCGAATTTCGCAAGCGGGCGTGCAAATGCCACGTAAACCGCATATTGCGGCCCGATCCATCCCCACATGGATAGGCCCGTCTATTACTTTAATGATAGCAGGGCGCAAGCAACGGGAGATGCGGCTTGCCGCCGCCGTCATCACGTGTCTAGAATGAGTCTCGCAATGATGCATGGACGGGCCCGATGCGGTTCAAAGTGATCGTCGGTGACGATGTTTACGCGGTGGATGTGCCTGACGACGTATTGGCGCAGGGCGAAGAATTTTTCGCGATGCTCGATCGCGACATGGATCGCGGCTGGCAAATGAGCCGCGAATTCGTCGCGCACCCCGATCGCGCGCAGCGCTGCCAGATCACGGCTGACAGACTGCTCACCAGCATCGTGAATAACACGCAGGCGACCGCCACGATGATGGCCGGGTATATTGTCGCGCGCACGCCGGGAGCCACCGGCGTCGATGTGGACTCGACGGGCGAAATGCAGCATACGAGGCTGCTTTATGCCTAACTTGCCGGCGGCTGCGCAATGGCGATGAAACTGGTTCCCCCCGGCGGGCATTCACCGACTGCGGGCGGCGGGATCAAAGAGGTCAAGCCGCTGACTTTCATCTATGCGGCCGAGCGTGCACTGGAGGCGGATGTCTGCCGGGAGGTGATACGCCGATTCGAGGCCAATCACGAGCAGCAGTATCCCGGACGCATCGGTCAGGGCGGCGCGCAGGTGGATAGCATCAAGAAATCGACCGACCTGCGCATCAGCGGACGCGACGATTGGCGCGACATCGACGGCGTACTGTCGAAATCGCTGCTCACCGCGTTTGCGGGGCTGGTGCAGGAATTCCCGTTTTTCGCCGCGAATTCTTTCAAGGACATCGGCTATAACCTGCAGCGCACGCTGCCGGGCGAGAGCTACCACTGGCACGTGGACGGGGGGCCGGGCGCGTTCAGCGAACGTCAACTGGTGGCGATCTGGTATCTGAACGACGTGCCTGGACCGGGCGGTGAAACTGAATTTCCGTTGCAGCAGACAACGATTACGCCGCGCGAGGGCACGCTGCTGCTGTTCCCGCCGTTCTGGACGCATGTCCATCGCGGCGTGACGCTCGAGCAGGGCATAAAATACATTGCCACGACGTGGATCTGTTTCGCATGAATGGAGTGTGAATTGACGCTGCCCGCAGCAGGACCCCGGATCAACGCCCCATCCGGGTGTGCGAACGTCAAGCCGGGTTACAGCGCGGACGCGGTTCGCCGGCATCCCGCTTGCGATGCCGGCGCGCGCCCCCGGGGTTGACGCCGGATATGTTGCTGCATCTGCGCGAAGTGCTGAAGAACGACGAGCTCATGCTCGTGCGCGACTGGCTGTCGAAGGCGAGTTTTACCGCAGGGCGGCTTTCGGCCGGCTCCGCGGCAATGCGCGTAAAAAATAACGAGGAGCTCGACCAGCGCAGCGTGGACATCGGACGACTCAACGCTCTCGTGATGGGCGGCCTGCTGCGCCATCCGGGCTACCGTGGCGGCGCACTGGCGTTGCACGTGGCCGCGCCCTTTTATGTGCGCTATCGTCCCGGCATGGCGTACGGCGACCATCTCGATGATCCGGTCATGGGTGCCGACGGCGTCATGTACCGCTCGGATATTGCCATCACCGTGTTCCTTAATCCCGCGCAGGACTATGCGGGCGGTGAACTGGTGGTGCAGACCTCCCATGGCGACCAGGTGGTGAAATTGCCGGCCGGCGACGCGGTGTTATATCCGGCGGGCAGCGTTCACCATATCAATCCGGTCACGCATGGCGAACGCCTGGTGGCGATCACCTGGGTGCAAAGCATGGTGCGCGATCCGGTGCAGCGCGAATTATTGTACGGACTGAATGCGGCGCGCGAGAAATTGCTGCAGGATGCGCCTGACGCAAGCGAGACGCAGCAGGTGAATGCGGCGTACCTCAACCTGATACGCATGTGGTCCGATATCTGAATATGGCCAATTCGACATCAAAAATCGGCGACGGCGGCTGCAGCACACTGGAGCCGTACGCGCTGCAGGTTACGGGCGATAGCATGGCGCCCGAATTCTGGGACGGCTGCGTCATCATTGTCGAACCGGGCGGCGTGGTGCGGCACGACAGTTTCGTGGTCGTGGATTACGCCGGCGACACCCTGTTCCGGCAGTGGCGGATCGAAGGCGGGCAGCGCTTGCTCAAACCCCTGAACCCGCACTATCCCGTCATTGAACTGGCCGGCGACTGCAACGTTCGCGGTGTGGTGACACAGCGCGCAGGCCGCCGCCGCTCGCAACACAAGCATTATGATTAGCAGAGTCCGCCATGGCTGAATCCGCGCCTTCCATCGAGCAGCGCATTTTATCCGCCGTTAAAATCACGCTCGCCGGGGTCATCCGGGATACCGCGACACCCGCGGGGATGCGGCATCCGTTATCCGATGGCACGATCGAAGATCTGCGGCAATGCCTCGCGCTGATCAGCGCGCGCGAACGTGAATTGGCGCAGGCAGCGGGCAACGCTGCCGCGATGCGGCCTCATTACACCGACGAACCCGCACAACCCGCGCAGGCGATCGTGCGGTTTCACAAACCCGGGGGGGACGGGCCTGCGGGCGGCTGAGCGATCTAATAGCCGCCTTTGCGCAGGCTCTCCGGCAAGCCGGCGATCCTGCCCGCCTGCTTGGACGGATTGCCCGGAAACAGGTCGAACAGCGTCTTGTTGTCGACCTTGCGGTCCGGCCATTTGTCCTGCATGGCTTTCAGAATCGCGCGATTGTTGGGCAGTTCGCCGCTACGATTGAAATAAGCATCGCGCAAATATTCGATGACGTCCCAGTGCTCCCGGGTAAGTTCCAGCCCGTCGGTCATCGCGATCACCGTGCCGGCTTCGCTGGTCCACTCTTCCGGATTGACGAGGTAGCCGGTGTCGGTCGTTGCCAGCGATTTGCCGTTGACTTCATATGCCATGTTTTACTCCGCTCATGGTTGTGGGTGTCCGCGCTCGAACATACGGCGGGATACGCGCCCGCCGCGCCGCTATTGCTGCCTGCGCCGCAGATCGTTGATGTCCTTGTGCGGCAGAAAAAGTCCGCAACCCAGTTTGCGCTCCGGCCCCAGTCCGCGTTGCTGCAGCAGCACCGATTCTGCGGTCGACAGATCGGCGATCATCAGGCTGCGCGTTTGCAGCATGCTCCCCGGCGTCGCAATCAATGTCGAGAGGCCGCACAACATCCGCACGGGCCGGATGCCGAGCGTGCTGAGCTGGTCGCCGGCCGCTTGCAAAAAACGGGGCTCGTCGTCGCCGGCAGTCACCACGTAGCGCGAAAATAACGTGGTGATGCCTGAGAGCGGACGCAATGCAATCCCGTCTATGTGCATGGCGTGACCACCCACGTCCAGGGTCTGATTGACCAGGGCGCCCGCATCGGCGGCGCGTAGTTTCGGAATTCGCAAGGCCAGTTTCGTGCGGCGCGATAGCTGCAGCAGCGCTTCGGGATCGTCCGGACGCTGCCAGCCGTTGCCGGACCCGGCAACATGCACGATATGCAGCCCCGCATCCGGCTCGTCCGCGAACCACGGCAGGGCGCGTTGAATGGCGTGCGAAAGCGCGTAGGCGTGATCGACCGGCAAGTGGCGGCAGGAGATGCTGAACAGCGCATCCACGACGGTGTCGGGGATCGTATGCTCCTGCGCCGATGACGTTTCTTCCCAGTGCATCGCGCCTCATTCCGGCGGCAGTTTCGCCTGCAACGCCGCGCGGTCGAACCACCAGTCGTCCTGCACCAGCACATCGAGCACATTTCGCAACCGCGGCAGGAACAGCGCGGGATCATTCAATTCCATGTCCACCAGCCACTGGTCGAATGCCTGCTGGCCGTCGACGTCGCTGTGCCGCCGCGCTACTGTCGCGAGCACCTGATTGGTGTATATCAGCAATTGATCGCGCTGCGGTTGCTGGCTGCGAAGATCGGCAAGGTAGTGCGCGGTAATAGCGGCTACCGCGGCGCCATCCGCTTCCGGCGGCGTTTCGTCCACGACGTGCTGCAGCATCGCGACGCTCAATTCCGGATCGACCGGGTAGGTGACCGCCAGCCAGATGCCCTGCCCAAGCGCCGGGAGCGACAGCGCCTGTTCGGCCAGAAACAGGATATCGCATGCCTGCACCGCGCCTTCCCACGCATCTTCCGCGAGATACAGGTCGAATGCAGTGCGCGCCGTGTCCCAGGCCTCCGGCTTTTTTTCAAGGCGCACCAGCCCGCGGCTCAACTGCAGAAGCAGATCGGCGCGCCGCAGGGGCTCGGCCCTGGGCGAGAGTTCGTTCAACTGCCGGCGGACATCGTCGACCAGGCGCTCCAGCAATTGGGTGGAAATCCTGGCGTCTTCGCTGCTGTCAGCATTGCCGACGGCAGGGTCATCCTTGATAAATTTGAGCGGGATATATTTCATGCTGGCGATCAGTGTCCGTTCATTGCGCGAAAATGCGCGGCGACGCCGGCGCGGCAGCGGCGATGCGATCGCAATAGCGGGCGCGGTAAAGGAGGCGATTGTCGGAAGCGGCCGTGAAAGCGGTGCGGTCGTGCAGCACGTTGTTGCAGACCAGACCTTCGCCGCCGGCGAGGCAATGCGTGAAAATGTACTGCGAATCGCCAGCCATCAATTGCCGCAGAAACTGCAGCGCGGCGAGCGTGGCCGCATCGGCCCGCCACGTGATGCTGCGGGTGCGCGCGGTATAACGCATATGCAGGCTGCCGCTTGCCGGGTCAACGGAGAACACCGGCCCCGAACACGCCGGGCGTGTCTCGACGCCTTGCTCGGTATTGGCCGGGATCGTCATTGCGTCGGCTGCCGATAGCGCCCGCACGTGGCCGGGATCGGCGTCGCGCAGCAGTATGTATGCAATTTCAGGGTCGAGCAGCCGGTTGACGCCGCCGTCGGCGGCAGGTCGCACGCAGTGCAGAATGAACGCGCGTATGCTGCCGGGCATCGCGTTGTAATAACCATCGGTGTGCCACAACAGACGCTGGCTGGAGTAGGGGATATAACCGCGCGCCATTTTTCCCGGCATGACCTGCAGGGATGTAATCCCGTCGTCATCAGCGAGCAAATTGGCAGCACGGCGTTCAAGCCCCAGTTGCTCGCCCAGGCGGCGCGGCAGATTCTTGTCGGCAACACCGGCCAGCGGGCTCGCGTAGATCGCCATGTTGGCGATGCGGCAAACGCGGCGCAGCTTGTCCACTTCGCTTGCCCTCAGCTTGCACGGATCTTCCACTTCAACGATCAGTTCCCCGGCGTGGCGCGGGTAGCCGGCAAGCTTCTCGTCGCGCCAGCGCCGGTACGCATGGTCATCATCCAGCGCAAACGGTCCACCCGCGGTGGCCGTCGCCGGCGTATCGTGCACAGCCATATCGATGTTCATTGCAAATTTCCGCGTCGGTGCATCAGGCGTTGCGCACACGCTGTGCGTACGCGTGAATGTACTGGATTGTGCCGAGTTATTGAATCGGGCGTGCAGGCATTCAGGTTCGGCTCTGGTTCCGTGTGGCGGTCGCCGAATCTCGCTTAAGGTCATGTTCTCAGGAAAGTTTTTTTCGTTTCCGCGCTCGGTCTATTCCTAAAGGGGGGTATCTGCGCGCGCCCTATATCCCTAAAAACCGCGCTTCCACCGCGCATCTCCCCCTAAACTGCGGGTTGAACGTCGTCGCGAGTTTATGTAGACGGCTTTTCACAGGAGGAGTGCATATGTCCGAGCGGCCGAAACCCGTAGATCCGGAACGCCACAGCACCTATATTCCGCACGAGAAAAAATCCACCAAGCCGTTTCACGAGACACCCATGCTCGACCAGCTCGAGCGCGGCCCATGGCCGAGCTTCGTCACCGGATTGAAGCGTCTCGCCCACGGCAACAACATGATGGTCGACCTGCTCGGCCAGCTGGAGCACTCCTACAAGACGCGCCTGGGCTACTGGAAGGGCGGCACGGTGTCGGTATTCGGTTACGGCGGCGGGATCATTCCGCGCTTCTCGGAAGTCGCCGCCATGTTTCCCGAGTCCAAAGAGTTTCACACGCTGCGCGTGCAGCCGCCTGCCGGCCTCCATTACACAACCAAGATGCTGCGCCAGCTCTCGAATTCGTGGAACAAGTGGGGGTCGGGGCTCATTGCATTCCACGGCCAGACCGGCAACATCATGTTCATCGGCTCGACCAGCGAGAACACGCAGCACTTTTTCGATGAGATCAACGAATACGGCTTCGACCTCGGCGGCGCCGGGCCGTGCGTGCGCACGGCCATGTCCTGCGTGGGCGCGGCGCGCTGCGAGCACTCGAACTGCAACGAGATGAAGGTCCACCGCACGCTGGTCAACAATTTCATCGACGACATGCACCGTCCGGCGCTGCCGTACAAATTCAAATTCAAGGTGTCGGGCTGCCCCAACGACTGCATGAACTCGATCCAGCGCGCCGACTTTGCCGTGATCGGCACCTGGCGCGACGACATCCAGGTCGATCAGAAGGAAGTTAAGGCCTACGTCGAGAGCCACGGCCGCAAGTACACCATCGACAACGTGATCGCGCGTTGCCCGACCAAGGCGCTGTCGTTGAACGACGACGACACGCTCGCGATCGACAACCGCAACTGCGTGCGCTGCATGCATTGCATCAACGTCATGACCAAGGCGTTGTCGCCCGGCAAGGACAAGGGCATCACCTTGTTGATCGGCGGCAAGCGAACTCTCAAGATCGGCGACACCATGGGCACCGTGATCGTGCCTTTCATGAAGCTCGACAGCGACGAGGACTACGAGAAGCTGCGCGAACTGGCCGCCGCGGTCATCGACTACTGGGCGGAGAACGGCCTCGAGCACGAACGCTGCGGCGAGATGATCGAGCGCATCGGCCTGGTGACCTTCCTCGAGGGCATCGGCGTTGAGGTCGATCCGAATATGATCAGCCACCCGCGCACCAGTTCCTACGTCCGTTTGGACGAGTGGGACCAGGAGGCCGCGAAGTGGATGCAGCGCAAGCAGCCGGCAACCGCCTAAGCGGCGGCCTGGTTTTCGCGGAGGAAATTATGGATCAACAAACGCAGGCAGTGGCCAAGAAGAAAATGCGCACGCCGATCGAAAGCGGCTGCCCGGACGGCATGCAGTACATGCACCCGCTGATGATCAAGAATTTCGGCAACTGGAAATATCACGACCGTCCGCGACCGGGCGTGCTGCATCACGTGGCGCACTCGGGCGACGAGATCTGGACCGTCCGTCTCGGCACCCAGCGCCAGCTCGGCCCCTACGAGATCAATCTGCTGTGCGACATCATCGACCAGTACGGCGAAGGTCATGTGCGCTTCACCATCCGCTCCAACATGGAGGTGATGGTTTCCAAGTGGGAGAAGGTCGGACCGTTGATCAAGGCCATCGAAGAAGCCGGCTACCCGGTCGGCGGCACCGGCAACTCGGTGACCATGATTGCCCACACCCAGGGCTGGCTGCACTGCGACATCCCCGGCACCGACGCTTCCGGCGTGGCTAAGGCGCTGATGGACGAACTCCACGCGGAGTTCGTCAAGGAGGAGATGCCCAACCGCGTGCACCTCACCACCTCCTGCTGCCAGATCAACTGCGGCGGCCAGGGCGATATCGCGATCAACGTGCAGTACACCAAGCCGCCCAAGATCAACCACGATCTCGTCGCCAATGTGTGCGAGCGCCCGTCGGTGGTCGCGCGCTGCCCGGTCGCGGCTATCCGCCCGGCGATCGTGAATGGCAAGCCCTCGCTCGAAGTCGACGAAAAGAAATGCATTTGCTGCGGTGCGTGCTATCCGCCGTGCCCGCCGATGCAGATCAACGACGCCGAGAACACCAAGCTCGCCATCTGGGTGGGAGGCAAGAATTCCAATGCCCGCTCGAAGCCCATGTTCCACAAACTGGTGGCTGCCGGCATCCCCAACAACCCGCCGCGCTGGCCGGAAGCCGCCGCGATCGTGAAGAAGATACTGGCCGTCTACAAGCAAGACGCCAAGGACTGGGAGCGCGTCGGCGATTGGGTCGAACGCATAGGCTGGCCGCGGTTTTTCGAACTCACCGAGCTGCCATTTACCAAGTTTCACATCGATAACTGGCGCGGCGCGCGCAACAGCCTGAATGCCTCGACGCATATCAGGTTTTGATGTGCGGGCTGATGCGACGCGGCTGGCGCGTTGCGGCTGGATGCGTTTTGACTATGGCATAGAGGAAGCGCGGGTCGGCGTATGAAGTTAGGCATACTGGTTAACGAAGGGCCGTACACCCACCAGGCGTCGGACACCGCCTTTCAGTTCGCCACCGCGGCGCTGGAGAAAGGCCACCAGATCCACCGCGTATTCTTCTACCACGACGGCGTAAACAACGCGACCCGCCTGACCGAGCCGCCGCAGGACGATCGACATATTGTGAACCGCTGGTCGAAACTTGCGGAACAGCACGGAATCGATCTGGTCGTGTGCGTGGCGGCAGCGCTGCGGCGCGGCATCAAGGACGAAATTCTGGCCAAGGGCTTCCGCATCTCCGGACTCGGCCAGTTGGTGGAGACCGGAATCCAGGCCGACCGCCTGGTGGTCTTCGGTGACTGACAGGGACGCGCGATGAACGAAACTACGGGGGGTGTCGACACGCAGGAAGAATCGTCCGGCGCGGTCAAGAAATTCATGTTCGTCAATCGCCGGGCGCCGTACGGCACGGTCTATGCGCTGGAAGCGCTGGAGGTGGTGCTGATCAGCGCGGCGTTCGATCAGGACGTCAGCATGGTATTTCTCGACGATGGCGTGTACGAACTGGTCAAGGGCCAGCATACCAAGGCGATAGGCGTGAAGAACTTTTCGCCCGCATACCGCGCGCTCGAAGGTTACGACATCGAAAAACTGTACGTCGACGCGGAGTCGCTCGCGGCGCGCGGCCTGACCGTGGACAACCTGCTGGTGCCGGTGGAGGTGCTCAGTGCCGCGCAAATGGCCGAGCTGATGGACCAGCAGGACGTCGTGATCAGCTTCTGAAGGCAAAAATATGCTGCATATTGTGAACAAATCACCTTTTGAAAGAAATGCACTGGACAGCTGCCTGCGTTTTGGCAGGGATGGCAGCGCGGTTCTGCTGATCGAGGATGGCGTCTACGCGGTGACGCGCGGCAATGCCGCGGAACCGAAGATCCGGGCCGCGCTGAGCCAGATGAAAATCTATGCGCTGCGGCCTGATCTGGAGGCCCGCGGCATGCGGGACGCGGTAATTGAAGGCATCGAACTCGTGGACTACGGCGGATTCGTGGATCTGGTGACCGGGCACGCCGCGGTGCAGTCGTGGCTGTGACCTCGCAGAACCAGTTCATTCGCACCGACATTTAATTCAAAAGGAGATTGCAGCATGCCTATCGTTATGAACGGACAAACGATCGAGACCGACGAAGAGGGCTACCTCACCAGCCGTACCGACTGGAGCGAAGACGTCTGCAAGGAAATTGCGCAAATCGACGGCTGCGATTTGACCGAAAGCCACTGGCAGGTCATCAACTTTCTGCGCGAGTACTACGACGAGTACCAGATCGCCCCGGCGGTGCGCGTACTGACCAAGGCGATCGGCAAGAAACTGGGCCCGGATAAAGGCAACAGCAAGTACCTCTATGAACTGTTCCCGTACGGCCCCGCCAAGCAGGCCTGCAAATACGCGGGCCTGCCCAAGCCGACCGGTTGTGTCTAGCGCCGGATCCCGCGGCGTGCGCCGCGTCACCGTTTAATCACGATCGAATCCATGCCGGCGCTGACCGTCGCTTTCGCGCTGCTGTTCTACGCGGCGGCGGCAGTGCTCGCCGGCGGCGTGGGTTATCACATCTGGTTGTACGCGCGCACGCCCCAGCCGCTGAAGATACCGGTCACGCCGGCGCCGACGACGCGCGCGGGGGTCGTGCTGCGCATGGTGAAGGAAGTTACGTTGTTCGAAAGCCTGTTCAAAGCCAACAAGTGGATCTGGCTGTTCGGCTGGGTGTTTCACGTTGCGCTGCTGCTGGTGGTGTTGCGCCATCTGCGCTATTTCACCGAGCCGGTCTGGACGTGGGTTGCGCTCATCCAGCCATTCGGCGCCTACGCCGCGTTTGCACTGCTGGCCGGTCTCGCCGGTTTATGGGCGCGCCGCTTTCTGGTGGATCGGGTGCGCTACATCAGCAGTCCGTCGGATCATCTGATGCTCGCCCTTCTGGTTGCAATCGCAGTGAGCGGTCTCGCGATGAAATATGTCGCGCACACCGACATTGTGGCGCTCAAGGCATTTTTTCTCGGCCTTATGGTCTTCACCTGGCAGCCGCTGCCGGCGGATCCCGCGCTGCTGCTTCATCTCGCGCTGGTCGCCACACTCATGATCGTGTTTCCGATGAGCAAGCTGCTGCACGCACCGGGTGTATTCTTCAGCCCCACCCGCAATCAGGTGGACAATCCGCGCGAGCACCGCCATGTGGCCGGGTGGTCGGCGCGAATCGACAATACCGGCGCCGGCGCGCGGCATTAATCATGGCCGAATTCGAAACTCCGGCGCTGCGCAAATACCCGGTGATCCCGCTGGTGCGTGAAGACAGCATGGCGCACAGCAAGCCGTTCGTAGCCAAGGCGGTTTATCAGACGCCCCTTGGTTTCCCGGGCGAGCTGGTGCCGGACTGGGAAAACGTCGCGGTAAAAAAGCTCGGCTCGCTCGTGTCGCAATCCCGCGCGTTGCAGGTATTTCTGGATTCGTGCGTCAAATGCGGTGCGTGCACCGACAAGTGCCACTATTTTCTCGGCACCGCGGATCCGAAAAACATGCCGGTCGCGCGCCAGGACCTGCTGCGTTCGGTGTACCGGCGTTATTACACGGTTGCCGGCAAATTGTTTCCGTGGCTGGTCGGTGCGCGCGATATGACCCGGCGCGTGCTCGATGAGTGGTACAGCTACTTTCACCAGTGCTCGCAATGCCGCCGCTGCGCGGTGTTCTGCCCGTACGGCATAGACACGGCCGAAATTTCGATGGCGGCGCGGGAAATAATGGCCACCGTCGGCGTGGGCCAGAAGTATTCGAACGAAATTATCGGCAAGGTCCACAAGATCGGCAACAACCTCGGGCTTCCCGCGCCGGCGCTGCGCAATACCCTTGAAGGCCTGGAGGAGGACGTCAGGGAAGAGACCGGGGTGGACGTGAAGTTTCCGCTCGACGTGAAGGGCGCCGAGATACTGGTCGTGACGCCGAGCGCCGACTTTTTCGCCGAACCGCACATTGACGGACTGATCGGCTACGCCAAGGTATTCCATGCCGCCGGCATTTCGTGGACGCTGTCCTCGCATGCCTCGGAAGCGGCGAATTTCTCCATGTTCATCGGCAACCACGATAATCTGCAGAAAGTCGCGCTGCGCATCCGCGAGGCAGCCATCGATCTGGGCGTGAAGCGCATCGTGGTCGGCGAGTGCGGCCACGCCTGGCGCGTCGCCTACAGCTTCTGGAACACGCTGATCGGGCCGTTCGATTTTCTCGACCCGGCTTATCCGGTGCCCCAGCACATCTGCGAAGTGACGCATGACTTGATCGGACGCGGCGCCATCACGTTCGACAAGAGCGCGAACGACGACAAGATCGTGACCTTCCACGATTCGTGCAACGTCGCGCGCGCATCGCGCATGGGCGATCAGCCCGGCGGGCAGTTCTCGATTCCGCGCGCGATCATCAAGGCCTGCGTCAACCGGTTTCACGACATGGCGCCGGACACCATACATGAAAGCACTTTTTGCTGCGGCGGCGGCGGCGGGCTGCTGACCGACGATCTCGTCGAATTGCGCGTCAAAGGCGCGCTGCCGCGCATGCAGGCGCTGCAGCAGGTGGTGGATGAGTACGGCGTCAATTACATGGCCGCGATCTGCGCCATCTGCAAAAGCCAGTTCACCAAGGTGTTGCCGTATTACAAGCACCCGATGGACATGATCGGCAGCGTGCACGGCCTGGTGAGCACCGCCATCGTGCTGAACGTAAAAACATGATTTAACCGGAGATAGATATGTCAGCCCCCGCCAATAAGCCGGATGCGAAAAGCCCCCACACTTTCCGCAGGTTCAAGGACGGCGATCA
>JAYWDM010000260.1:0-5390 GCA_043779885.1 Betaproteobacteria bacterium
TGGAGGGGCAGGATCTTCCGCATTTCGCCGCCTTCCATCTGTTCAAGGCGCCGGAAGGCGAGCGCGTTCTGCAGAAATACTTCCTGGCCTACGCGAAGCTCGCGAAGAGGTTCAATACCGGCCTCATTCTTGAGACTGCGACGTGGAGAGCCAACCAGGACTGGGGCGGGAAGCTCGGCTACGGCAAGGACGCTCTCGCGGAAGCGAACACGCAGGCCGTTCGACTGATCGAGGAGATCCGCAACGTGTACGAAACTCCCGCAACGCCGATCGTCATCAGCGGGTGCGTCGGTCCTCGCGGCGACGGATACATAGCTGACCGCGCCATGTCCGGGATGGAAGCTCGGGACTACCATCGCACGCAGATCGATACGTTCGCCGGCACCGCGGCTGACCTCGTGAGCGCCATCACCATGAACTACGCTGAAGAGGCGGTCGGCCTGGCGCGGGCCGCCATGCAAGCGGACATGCCCGTCGTCATCTCGTTCACGGTCGAGACCGACGGTCGGCTGCCAACCGGGCAGTCTCTGGGAGACGCCATCAAGCAAGTTGACGACGCCACCTCGGGCTACCCGGCCTACTTCATGATCAACTGCGCCCATCCCAGCCACTTCGACCACGTCGTGGCTGCAGATGAGCCGTGGCTGGAACGTATCCGCGGTCTGCGCGCGAACGCCTCGCGCATGAGCCACGCTGAGCTGAACGAAGCTTCCGGGCTCGATGCGGGAAAGTTCGCGCTTGCACCGGCAGTCTGGTAGGGTGGGCAACTTGTTGCCCACGCGCTCAATGCGCGGTAGCAGGGCATGCACGAATCTTAGCGGCGTGGGTGCAACGTTGCGCGGCGTCGCGTATCGGTTCTGTGGGCAACACGTTGCCCACTCTACGCGGCTGGCGACGTTGTTGGCGAGGAAGCAACTCACGCGACCGCGGGTGCCTCGACGTCGAGCGTCGTGACGCGCCGCAATTCGCGCAAATGCGTGGCGTCGTCGAACGGCGTTGCGCGATGCATCGACGCGAGGTTGTCCCAGATCACGAGGTCGCGGTCGCGCCAGACGTGGCGGTAAACGAACTCGCGTTGCGTCGCATGCTCCGTGAGGTCGCGCAGTAGCAGCCGCCCTTCGGCCAGCGGCATTTCGATGATGCGGGTGGCGTGCGCCGCGAGGTACAGCGAGCGGCGCTGGGTGCGCGGATTGATACGGACGAGCGGATGCACGGCGCCCTTGAGACGGTCCAGTTCTTCGGCCGAGAATTCGAAGCCGAGCGTCTGGCGGGAGTAGGCGATCGAATGATGCACGTGCAGGCCGGTGATTTGGTCTTTCGTCGCGGCGTCGAGCGCGTCATACGCCGCCTGCATATCGGCGAACTCGGTGTCCGCGCCGACGGGCGGCACGATGCGCGCCGAGAGCATTGAGTAGCAGCCCGCCGGATCCTGAAACGATGCATCGGTGTGCCACAGCCGGTTGGCGAGCGAATACATGCGGCGGCGGTCGTCGGCTTTGCGGATGGTTCCTTCGTCGGTCAGGTTGGAGACATCCGCCAGCGCTTCGGTGCCGAGCCGGTTCCTGCCGAGTGCCGCCGCGCCGGTTTTCGAGTGGATGGGACCGCCGAAGCGTTCGGCGAAAGCGAGCTGTTCCGCGTCGGTGAACGGCTGGTCGCGGAACACGAGCACGCCATGCTCGTCCATGCCGTCGCGCAATGCATCCAGCGTTGCGCGGTCGTGAACCGTGCGCAGGTCGATGGTGCCGACCTCGGCGCCTATGTGCGGATGCAGCTTTCGAAAAGTTACGGTCATAGCCAGTCTCCTCCGGCGGAACAGTTGACCGCCAGCGTCAATACGATGGTTCCAATATTACACCGCGTTGCGGCGGACGCGGGGGCCAATTCGCTTTCGCGGCGTGCAGCGCATGGACTGAGTTGTTCATGCGGATGGCGGCGACGACCCGGGCAGACATGTGGCCAATCGCGTGCGGGTATGCAGGGCGCGGCGGCGGGTTTACCATGCGTCACCCGGAACAGCACGTGGTATTGCGTGCGCCCGCTGAATTCAGGAGGTACGATGCTGAAAATCGTCCGCCGCCGCGTCATCGTTGCGGCGTTTCTCTCCATCGTTGTTGCCACCGGACCCGCTGCCGCGCAATGGTCGCCCGCGAGGCCGGTGCGGCTGGTCGTGCCCTTTGCGGCGGGCGGCACGATCGACATCATCGGGCGGCTGCTCGCGCAACCGCTCTCCCGCGCGCTGGGCCAGAACGTGATCGTGGACGATCGCCCGGGCGGCGGCACGGTGATCGGCACCGACCTCGTGGCGCGCGCGCCGGCCGACGGGCACACGTTGCTCTTGATGGGCCCGAGTTTCACCATCAACCTGTTCGCGCGTGCGAAGCTGCCGTACGACACCGCGCAGGATTTCACCGGCGTTGCGCGGCTGGCCGCGAATCCGCTGCTGTTTTCCGTGCACCCTTCGCTGCCCGTCAAAACGCCGGGAGAACTGATCGCGCTCGCGCGCGCGAAGCCCGGCGAACTCACCTATGGCACTGCCAGCCCGACGGGCTTTCAACGCCTTGCCGGCGAGAAACTGCGCGCGGCGGCGAACATCGACATCGTGAACGTGCCTTATCAGGGCGGCGGCCCGGCGACGGTCGCGGTCATGGGCGGGCACACGAGCATACTGCTGGGCAACGTGTCGGAAGCGGCGCCTTTCGTCGCCATCGGCAAGCTGCGCGGCATCGCGGTGACTTCGCTCGAGCGTTCCGCCGTGATGAAGGATATTCCGACGCTGCATGAATCCGGATTTCCCGGCTTCAACGCGACCAACTGGTTCGGCGCGGTCGGCCGCACGTCACTGCCGGCGGCTGCGATCGAGCGGTTGAGCGCCGAATTCCTGCGTGCGCTGGAGGCGCCGGAGGTCAGAGACGGATTGAAACGCCTCGGCCTTTACGCGGCCGCCCAGAACCCGGAGCAGTTCACGGCGTTCCTCAGGTCCGAGATGGAGGCGAACGAGAAAGTGGTGCGAGCAGCGAACATCCGCATGGAGTAGCGGCAGGGCGGGCGTTCCGGGCGCCGGTTCCCGTGCGACAGTTCGTGCAATCCCGCGGCGAGCGCGAATAGTTTCAACCGCGTACCCGTCACCCTGTGCGCATACCCGGTCCCGGACATACTTCGACACAATTGCTTGCACACGCTCACACCGCTTTGCTCAACAATGGCTTCGCGTGTGGGGGGTAACCACACTGGTAACTCAACAGGAGACAACCATGAATATCACCAAGAAACTCATCTGCACCCTGATCGCCGGTACGACACTGCTTGCGGCTGCGCCCGTTTTCGCCGACTCTTTTCGCGACCGCGGCTATGAGCACCATCGCCACGCGGCCCGCTTCCACGACTATGACCGGCGCGGCTATCGTGACTTTGACCGCCGTCACGTCGTTGTCGTGCAGCGGCCCTATATCGTCGAACAGCCCGTGTACTACAGCCAGCCCGCGCCGCTGCAAAACGTTGGCATGGGCGCCATGATCGGCGCCGTGATCGGCGGCATTTACGACAGCCGGCAGTAGCATCGGCCGTAGGCGCCGCGTTGAAAAACGCGGCGTGCCCTAAACTTTGCCGGACGACGGTCGTTAATTTCATCAGCTTCAGGGCTCCGGATCGAGGCAGATTCTCAAGCGAAAGATATCCTGATCCGGTTGCTGCTCAAAAATCCGCTGTTGTGCGCGCCCCTTCGTTGCGGGTGTACCTGATGCGGACGGGCGGCGACCACCCTAGACCCGATGTTTGAGGGTTGCCTCGACCGGAGAACTGACGCACAGCCCATGGGCGTGACGCGAGTCGCGCCCTTTCGCGTTTGGGGTCAATCGACCTTCGCACCGGTCAGCGCGATGAGCCTGGCATACTTGTCGTAATCGGATTTCAGGCGCACGGCGAACTGCTCGGGCGTCATGAACAGCGGATCGAACGCGAGGTTGTCGAATCTGGCCGCGACGTCCGGATGATCCAGCGCCTTCCTGATCTCGACGCTCAGCTTGTCGACGATCGCCCTCGAAGTGCCCGCCGGCACGAAAGCGGCGACCCACGCGGTGAATTCGTAACCGGGCGCTCCGGCCTCGGCCAGCGTCGGCACATCGGGAAGCTGTCTTATGCGCGTGTCCGAGGTCACCGCCAGGAGGCGCACCCGGTTGCCGGACAGGTGCGGCCTGACGATCGGCATGGTCGCGATCATCGCCTGCAACTCGCCGCCCACCAGCGCGACGCCCGCGGCATCGCCGCCCTTGTAGGGCACGTGCACCATGCGGGTTCCCGTCAGGGCGTTGAAATGGGCCATCGTCAAATGCAGGAAGCTGCCGCTGCCGGACGATCCGTACAAGATCTGGTCGGGACGCGCCTTGGCCAGTGCAATCAGTTCTCGCGCCGACTTTGCCGGCAGGGACGGATGCACGATCAGGATCCCCACTTGTACCGAGAGCGGCGTGATGCCGATGAAATCCCTGAGCGCGTCGAACGGGAGGCTCTTGTAGAGGTGCGCGTTGGCGATATGGCTGGCTGACGTAACCATGACGGTGTAGCCGTCAGGCGCGCTTTTGGCGACGAAGGCGGCGCCGATGGTTCCCGACGCACCCGCGCGGTTCTCGATCACCACCGGCTGGCCGACTGATTCCGCAATTCTCTGAAACACGAGACGCCCCGCGGCGTCATTGGAGCCCCCCGGCCACGGTATCACCACGCGTATGAGCCGGGACGGATAAGCCTGGGCGCATGCGGTGATCGGCGTCAGCAATCCAGCCAGAAGCACCGGCACGATCACGCGGCAACGCAGTGGCAAGAGTCCCCGGTTTTTTTTATTCATGCGGCTGCCAGCGTGGCAAACGCCCGTTCGAGAGCGGCCGCGGCGCGTGCGAGATGCTCGTTGCATGCCGCCAAACTCGCGCGATCCGCGGCTGCCTGCCCGCGCTCTTTCGCCAGCATGCGCGTCACCTCGGCCAACTGCGGCCCGCCGACGCCCTGGCGGCCGAACACCATGTATTCGGCGCTGATAATTTCCCTGAAAGCGGCTTCGCTCAGGGGCAACGTCTGCTGCGTGTCGGCCGCGTAAATGCGCGCCGCTTCGGCATACGGGATCTCGTGCAGCCTGAGTCCTTGCGCGCGGCCATAGTCGGTCAACTGCGACGCGAAATGGTGGCCGTTGCGGAACGGCACGCCGGCGCGCTGCAGCAGCGCGTCGGCGATCTCGGTCGTCGTCGAGTAGTCCGCCTGGACTTCGGCCAGCGCGCGCTCCTTGTTGACGACGATGCCGTCGACGATTTGCTGGAACAGTTTGAAAACCAGCAGCGGACGCGCGCTCGGCACGGGGTCGTACATGCGGTAGTCGAACATGCCGGTGCGCGTGTTGTGCGCGA
>JAYWDM010000261.1:0-14378 GCA_043779885.1 Betaproteobacteria bacterium
TGCAGTCCATCAACGACCCGCGCGAGTTGCGTAAACTCGAGCGCAAACATCTGCCGCAGCTCGCGCAGGAGTTGCGCCAGTTCCTGCTTGACTCGGTGAGCCAGACCGGCGGGCACCTGTCGTCGAATCTCGGTACGATCGAGCTCACGATCGCGCTGCATTACGTCTTTGACACACCGCACGATCGTCTGGTGTGGGATGTCGGCCATCAAACTTACGGCCACAAGGTGCTGACCGGCCGGCGTGCCGGCATGCAGAGGCTGCGCATGTGGGAAGGCATAGCGGGATTTCCGCGCCGGGAGGAGAGCGAATTCGACACGTTCGGCACTGCGCACTCGAGCACGTCAATCAGCGCCGCGTTTGGCATGGCGGTCGCGAGCAGGCTGGCGGGCATCCGGCGGCATTGCGTGGCGATCATCGGCGACGGTGCGTTGACCGCGGGCATGGCGTTCGAGGCATTGAACAATGCCGGTGACGCCGACACGGATCTCCTGGTGATCCTGAACGACAACGACATGTCGATTTCGCGGCCGGTAGGCGCGCTCAACAAGTATCTTGCCAAGTTGATGTCGGGCCGTTTTTACGCCGCTGCCAGGCGTGCCGGCACCAAGGTGCTGGGCGAATTTGCCAAGCGTGCCGAGGAGCACATGAAGGGCATGATGATACCCGGCACGCTCTTCGAGGAATTCGGATTCAACTACATCGGGCCGATCGACGGTCACGATCTCGATGCGCTGGTGCCGACGCTGAAGAACATCCGCGAACTGAGCGGTCCGCAGTTTTTGCACGTGGTGACCAAAAAAGGCCAGGGCTACAAGCTGGCGGAGGCGGACCCCGTGCTGTACCACGGCGTGTCGAAATTCAAGCCTGACGACGGCATCGTCGGCGGCAAGGCCGGCGGCAAGCCGACCTACACGCAGATTTTCGGCGATTGGCTATGCGACATGGCGGCACAGGACAAGCGCCTGATCGGCATCACTCCCGCAATGCGTGAAGGTTCCGGGCTGGTGCGTTTTTCCGAACTCTATCCGGACCGCTATTTCGATGTTGGCATTGCGGAGCAGCACGCGTTGACGTTTGCCGCGGGACTCGCCTGCGAAGGCTGCAAGCCCGTGGTCGCGATTTACTCGACTTTTTTGCAGCGCGCGTACGACCAGCTGATCCACGACGTCATGATCCAGAACCTGCCGCTCGTGCTCGCGATCGACCGCGGCGGGCTGGTCGGCGCCGACGGCGCGACGCACAACGGCAGCTTCGATATCTCCTACCTGCGCTGCCTGCCGAATATGACGGTGATGACGCCCAGCGACGAGAACGAGTGCCGGCAGATGTTATACACCGCGTTCCACATGAATACCCCCGCGGCCGTGCGTTATCCGCGCGGCGCGGGGCCGGGCGCCGTCGTCGAGAAAGAGATGCGGGCGCTGACCGTTGGCAAGGGCGAAATACGCCGCAGCGGGAAGAAACTCGCCTTGTTATCGAAGAAGATCGCGATTCTCGCGTTCGGCAGCATGGTGAAGCCGGCGCTCGATGCCGCGGAGGAACTCGATGCGACGGTCGCCAATATGCGCTTCGTCAAGCCGCTTGACCAGGAACTGGTGGCGGAACTCGCCGGCAGCCACGACCTGCTGGTGACGATCGAGGAAAACGTAATCATGGGCGGCGCCGGCAGTGCCGTACTGGAATCGCTGCAAAGCCAGCGCATCAAGGCGACAGTGCTGCAACTCGGCCTGCCTGACCGGTTTATCGATCACGGCGACCCGGTGCTGCAACTCAAGAGTTGCGGACTCGACAAGGACGGCATACTCTCCGCGATCCGCGCCAAACTCGCCGAGTAGTATACTTATCCGGATTACTTAGCCCTGTGGCGGCCATGGACAAAGCGGTTGTGCGCGACGCGCAGATGCGCGAAGAAGACGAGACGGGCGGCTACGCGAAAATCGACCGGTACAATCCGCGTACGGTCAAACGCATTGCCGACCGCTATCGTGAGATCCTCGTGGATCTGGGCGAGGATCCCGAACGCGAAGGTCTCGTCAAAACGCCCGAGCGAGTCGCCAAGGCGCTGCAGTTTCTCACGCATGGCAAGGATCTCGATCCCGCCGCGATACTGCGTTCCGCGATGTTCAAGGAAGAGTACCAGCAGATGGTGATCGTCAAGGACATCGAGGTCTACTCGTTGTGCGAGCACCACCTGCTGCCGTTTTTCGGTAAAGCCCACGTTGCCTATATTCCGAACGGCCATATCGTCGGACTGTCGAAACTGCCGCGCGTGGTGGACGCGTTCGCGCGCCGGCTGCAGGTGCAGGAGCGGCTGACGGTCGAAATCCGCAACTGTATTCAGGACACGTTAAAGCCGCTAGGCGTCGCGGTGGTGATTGAAGCTCAGCACATGTGCATGGTCATGCGCGGCATCCAGAAGCAGCATTCGATCGCGACGACTTCCGCATTTACCGGCGAATTCCAGCAGGACAGGACGCGCGCGGAGTTTATCCGGCTCGTTTCCAAGGGCGGCGATTGACCCGCGACCTGTTGCGACCCGCATGACCCGGACCAGCGAATCCATCGTCGAACAGGTGTTGCCCGACGTGCGCATGGGCCGCATGCTGATCATCGTCGATGACGAGGACCGCGAAAACGAGGGCGATTTGTTCGTCGCGGCGGAGCGCGCGACCCCCGCTGCGATCAATTTCATGGCGGCGCATGCGCGCGGGCTGGTGTCGCTGGCGCTCACCGGGCAACGCATGCGCGAACTGGGCCTGGCGCTGATCGCCGACGATTCCGGCAATCAAAGCAAATTCGGCACCGCGTTTGCTACACCGATCGATGCGCGCGAAGGGGTGAGTTCGGGCATGTCGGCACATGATCGCGCGCGTACGATCGCGGTTGCGATCGCGGATGGCACGCAGGCGGGAGACCTCATTCGTCCAGGCCGCCTGCAAACCTTGCGCGCACTTGACGGCGGCGTCCTTGCGCGGCGCGGACACACCGAAGCGGCGGTCGATATTGCGCGCCTGGCGGGGTTGAAACCGGCCGGTGTGATCTGCGAAATCATGAACGATGACGGGTCGATGGCGCGCCTGCCCGAACTCGAAATATTCGCCGCGCTGCATGACATAAAAATACTTAAAATCGCCGACTTGATCGCCTACCGCAAGCACGAGCGGCAGGTGCGGCGAAAATCCGAGACGACCCTGCCGACGCGCAATGCCGGCAGTTGGCGGCTGATGGTCTACGGAGATGACCTGGAAACCACGCTCTATATCGCCCTCGTCAAGGGAGAAGTCAGGTCTGATGCGCCGGTCCTGGTGCGTCTGCATTCGCAATGCCTGACCGGCGACGTATTCGGGTCGGTGCGTTGCGATTGCGGCGAGCAACTCGAGGCCGCGATGTCCATGATCGATGAAGCCGGCTGCGGCGTCGTGGTTTACATGTTCGACGAAGGGCGCGGCATCGGCTTATTGAACAAGATCCGCGCTTACGCGCTGCAGGACCAGGGCCAGGATACGGTCGAGGCCAATCATGCACTCGGGTTTGCCGCGGATCTGCGGGACTTCAAGACTGCGGCGCATATTCTGTTCGATCTCGGCGCGCGCGAAGTACGCTTGCTGACCAACAATCCGGACAAGGTAAAGGCGCTACAGGATTACGGACTGAAAGTCGCCGAGCGCGTTGCCATCGAAGTGCCGCCGCGCATGGCCAATCGAAACTACCTGCAAACCAAGCGCGCGAAGTTCGGGCACTTGTTGTCGCTCGTGGCCGAAGGGCAGGGGGAAAAGCAGGACTGAAGATCCAGGATCCAGGATCGGGGATTCCTGATCAAGGACTCTGGAGCCATGCCGCTTAATTCTCAATCGTCGCTCGTCACCCCTCGCTCCTCACTCCTCAATCCTAAAACCTCTTCTTCAGCACCATCTGCTCGCCGTCGCGCGACATGTCCATCCGATTGAGAAAACTCATGCCGAGCAGTATGACCGGCAGGGAATCGTCGGCGTGCACCATGCCGTCCACATTATTAAGCGTGACATCACCCACGCGCACTTCGTCGAGTTTAACCTTGTAGCTGCGCACGACGCCATTGGCCGTCGATACGGCCGCGCGTTCTCCCGCGAGGTAATTGATACCTAACCGCCTGGCCTCGCTGCTGCTGAGCGAAATGAAGGAAGCGCCGGTGTCGACGAGAAATCTTACTGTCTGCCCGTTGATTTGCCCGACAGTGACGAAGTGGCCACGGCCGTCGGGATTGAGCTTGACGCTTCTGCCCCCGGCGGCGGCGGCCGCGGCGCCGGCATTCAGGCGGTGGCTTTCGCCCATCTTCAGGGACTCCCGTTTGCCGCCTGCTTCCACGACGACCGTATCACCGCTGATGCTGATGAGCTTGATCCCTTGCGGAGAGGATTCGCCGACCGCCAGCCAGCGCGGCTTGCCGCTATCGATTACAAGCAATGCTTTGTTGCCGACGATCCCGTTAAGATTAACGTCGGCCGCTGTCGCGCCCGCGCACAGCGATAGAAAAAGCAGGCTTAGTAAAGTATGATCAAAGGCTTTAGACACGTAGCGTTTCCCTCCGCAAATGAAGCCAGTCGCCGTATTCAGACACGCGCCCACCGAAGGTCCCGGTTATTTTGCCACATATCTCGGGCGCCACAATATTCCCTGGCAGGTAATCGGGGTGGATGCCGGGGAGCCGGTGCCGGCCGATCCACGCGCGTGGGCGGGCCTCGTGTTCATGGGCGGCCCGATGAGTGTGAACGATGATTTGCCATGGATTGCGCCGGTATTGAAGCTCATTCGTGACAGTGTCGATGCCGACGTGCCGGTACTCGGTCACTGCCTGGGCGGGCAACTGATGTCGAGAGCGCTTGGCGGCGCCGTTGCGCGCAATCCCGTGAAGGAAATCGGCTGGGGCGATGTTACGGTGCTCGATGTCCCGGCGGCACGGCGATGGTTTGGTCATGTGGCGCCGTCGTTCACGTCGTTTCATTGGCACGGCGAAATATTTTCGATTCCCGCCGGCGCAGAACGCGTGCTGGCGAATCAACATTGCGAAAATCAGGCGTTTGCAATCGGCAAGCATCTCGGCATGCAGTGCCACATTGAAATGACGTCCGCAATGATCGATTCATGGTGCGACACCGGCGGCGGGGAGATCAGCCGCAGCAAAAGTCCCGCCGTGCAGCCGGTCGCTGCGATCAAGGCCGGGATTGAGCAGCGCATTGCCGCGCTGCATGCAGTCGCCGACGGCGTGTATGCGCGCTGGAGCGAAGGACTCGCGCGTTGAACCCGCGGGCTAGTCGCGGAAATTCTTGAACTGCAGCGGCACGTCGGTGATGGTCCTTTTGACGAGCGTGATGACTTCCTGCAGCGTGTCCTTCTTGGGCCCGGACACGCGCACCACGTCGCCCTGAATCGCGCCCTGCGCTTTCATTTTGTTTTCCTTCAGCAGCTTGACGATCTTCTTGGCAAGTTCCTGCTCGACGCCTTCCTTTACGGTGAAGGGCTGCCTGACGGTGTCGCCGGCGGTTTTTTCGATTGCTCCGGGATCGAGCGAGCGCACGTCGACCGCGCGTTTGGCGAGCTTGCCGGTGAGCACATCCTTGACCTGGCCCAACTTGAAGTTGTCGTCCGCGAACAGCATCAGCACCTTCTGCGTGCCCTGGTCCTGAATTTCGACGCGCGCATCGGATCCCTTGAAATCGAAGCGGTTGGCGACTTCCTTGTTGCACTGGTCAACCGCGTTCTTGATTTCCACGTGATTGACTTCGGAAACGATGTCGAACGATGGCATATGGATGCTCCTGCAATTAGCGGCGTTTCAATTTTACCGCGTGTGAAATGACCGGCAGCCCGGTCGCATCGTCGAACTCCGCGGCGGCCTCGATGGCAAAGCGCGCGATATCCTCGGCCGAGCGCCGGGGGTCATCGTAGACGCCATACAGGGCGCCCAGCGCAACGTCGGTGCCGCTGCCAATTGCGTAGAACTTGACATACTCCTGCACCGTGCGGTGCGCGCCGACCCCGAATATCCCGCTGGGATTGATGATGAGCGCGTCAAAGCGGCTTGATTCGATCGCATCGTCCTTGTCGCCCGCCGTCACGAGAAAATACTGGTCCTTCAGAGCGATGTGAAAGGCCTGCCAGGTGCGGAATATATTGATGGTGTTGTCAAAGCGCGCCTTCACCTTGCGCTGCGCGAAATAGTCGCCCATGATGATCTTGAAGGTGGCGGAACCTGCCGCGCCGATGTAGCTGTCGCCGGCGCGCACGAGCTTGTTGTTGTTCGCGATGTAGGCGGCCGATTCCCTGCCGGTGCCCCATTTGGTGAGCGTGTCAGCGGCGATCGCCGCGACGCCATTTTTTTTGACAACGGCGATGGTGGTCATGGTCAGCGTATTTTAAAATGTGAAAACTTGCCTGGTTCGGAAAATCGGATCAGCCTGGAAAACCGTGCGGGGTCGCCCGGAGCGCTAATGTAGCACGGCAAACGCCGGACACCTATCGGATGTCGGGCGCAAAACGAGGCAGAACGCCCGCTATGGCGCGACGGATCTCTATAACGGGATTCGGCACGTGCGGCCTATTTCGCGTTGTAATTATTTATCACTGCTGCGCGCGAACGCAGCTTCCCGATCGCCCATACGCCGAGGCATGGCAGCCAGAGCCATTGCGCCTCGCTGAGCAGCGTGTCTACGCCGTCTCCGGAAAAAAAGTCGCGGCCGATGGGCGAGACTTCGAGCGGCGTCCACGGCAGAAAATAGCGGGCGTTGGAGAATGGCGAAAAAAACGCGATTCCGGTGCCGCCATTGGTCAGCGCATCGAGCAGTCCGTGCGACGCGGCGGAAACGAACAGGAATAGAAGGGCGGTCCACCACGCCCGCGTACAGGGCGGCATATCGCGCAAGGCGATGCAGACTACCGCGACGGCGGCGGCCAGCGCAAAAGCCACCGAGTGAGTGAATCCGCGATGGCCGAACCAGGCTTCATGCGCGATGCCGAACGGCAGGCCAATCACGTCCATATCGGGCGCGATCGCAAGCAGTACACCCCACGCGATCAGGCGCTGATCCAGCCTGACGGCCGTGCCGGCGGTGACGACGACCAGCGCGTGCGAAAATATCGTCGCCATCGCGTTGCGCCGTGGCGGAGTATCAGTCGAAGTGGCAGATGTAATCGAGCGTTTCGAGCGCTTCGATGTCGAACGAGCTGTTGGCCGGCACCTTGAAGCTCTCGCCCGCGCGGTAGTCACGCCACTCGCCGTTGCCGCCGGACACGATTACACGGCAACTGCCGGAAATGATTTCCATCGTCTCCGGACCGGCCGTTTTGAAACAAAGTTGGCCGGGCAATATCACGCCGACCGATTTGCGCTTGCCATCCGCAAAATACAGGGTGTGACTCACGCATTTACCGTCGAAATAAACGTTGGCTTTTTTGACGACGCTGACGTTATCGAACTTTGACATGGTCGTGTGCCGGTTCTATTTCCGTTTACGTTGCAGATTCGCCGCAATGCGCATGCGCAGCGCATTCAACTTGATGAAGCCGGCGGCATCCATCTGATCGTAGGCGCCTTTGTCGTCTTCGAACGTGGCGATGTCCGGATCGAACAGCGAGTCCGTGCCGGAATCGCGGCCGACCACTATCACGTTGCCCTTGTAGAGTTTGACGCGCACCCAGCCGTTGACGCGCGCCTGGGACGCGTTGATCATCGTCTGCAGCATTTTGCGCTCGGGGCTCCACCAGTAGCCGTTGTAGATGAGCGAGGCGTAACGCGGCATCAGGTCGTCTTTCAGATGCGCGACCTCGCGGTCGAGCGTGATCGACTCGATTGCACGATGTGCCTTGAGCATGATGGCGCCGCCGGGGGTTTCGTAGCAGCCGCGCGATTTCATGCCCACATAGCGGTTTTCCACGAGGTCGAGCCGGCCTATGCCGTGCTTGCCGCCGAGCTGGTTGAGCATCGTGAGCGATTTGGCGGGCGACAGTTTTCTGCCGTTGACCGCGACGATGTCGCCGTGCTGATATTCAAGCTCGACGTACTCGGCGCGGTTCGGCGCTTTTTCCGGCGACACCGTCCAGCGCCACATCGATTCCTCGGGTTCGCGCGACGGGTCTTCAAGGATGCGGCCTTCGAACGAAATGTGCAGCAGGTTCGCGTCCATCGAGTACGGGGACCCGCCTTTTTTCTTCATTTCGACGGGAATGCCGTGTTTTTGCGCATACTTCAGCAGTTTCTCGCGCGAAGTGAGGTCCCACTCGCGCCACGGCGCGATCACGTGAATATTGGGCTCCAGCGCGTAGTAGCCAAGTTCAAAGCGCACCTGGTCGTTGCCTTTGCCCGTCGCGCCATGGCTTACGGCATCGGCGCGTGTCTTGCGCGCGATCTCGACCTGGCGCTTGGCGATCAGGGGACGCGCAATGGACGTGCCGAGCAGGTATTCGCCTTCATAAATCGCATTGGCGCGAAACATCGGGAATACGAAATCACGCACGAATTCCTCGCGCAAGTCGTCGATGAAGATTTCCTTCACGCCCATCTTTTTTGCTTTCGCGCGCGCGGGAGCGACTTCCCCGCCCTGGCCGATGTCGGCGGTGAAGGTGACGACCTCGCACTTATAGGTGTCCTGCAGCCATTTGAGTATGACCGAGGTGTCGAGCCCGCCCGAGTAGGCGAGCACTACTTTCTTGATATCAGGCATGGTGCACGGGATCCCGGAACGCGAAAAACGCAGATTTTAAGCGCGGCTGGCGCTCAGAGCCAGCAAAATCAACGCGGAGATGAGATGCGCTTTAACGGCGCGACCGCGGTTTCCAGCGCCGGCGCGGCAGCGGACACACCGGTGGCGATTGCTGCGGCGCGCGCGTCGACCACACCGGGGGCGCCGGGCGCCCGCAGTACCGGCAGTGCCGCGGCGAGCGCATTCATCATGGCCGGTGTCAGCGCGTCGAGCGCGGGGCGGATCTCGTCGCGCAGATCAGGAAGATTCCTGAACGGCGGCTGGCTTTGCACGCGCCATTCACTGAAACGCATGTTCTGTATGACCTTGGACGCTTCGATCTGCGCGCGGAAGAAATCCTGCGCAATTCCGGCGTCGAGGCCGTAGCCCGCGGCCCGCTGGCCGATGCCCGCGATGATCTCGCGCTCGCGCGGCAGGTCTTCGATCGGTGCGCCGCTATTCCACTTGTTGCGCGCGACATCGTCCATGTAACCAAGCCGCTGCTGAATCAGGGCCAGCACGCGGTCGATTTTTTCGATGTCGGCCGCCGGGAGCTGGGCGGCGCAGCCTGCCAGCAGCAAGGTAAGCAGAATCGCCGGGACGCAGCGGGCGCGGGCGCGCTGCATGATGCCGCAGACCACCGGCGCAGCCGCGATACATGCCTCATCCGTCACGCCTCGGTCCTCACGCCGTTTAGACGATGGTGCGCCCGAGCAGCAGGTAATCCATCAGGGCTTTCTGTACATGCAGCCGGTTCTCGGCTTCGTCCCACACCACGCTCTGCGGACCGTCGATGACCTCCGCTGCGACTTCTTCGCCGCGGTGGGCGGGCAGACAGTGCATGAACAGCGCGTCCGGCTTGGCGAGCCGCATCATGTCACCGTCAACCTGCCAGTCTTCAAAGTCGTGCTTGCGCGCGGCGTCTTCGGCTTCCATGCCCATGCTGGTCCACACGTCGGTGGTGATGAGGTCGGCGCCGCGCGCCGCTTCGAGCGGATCGCTGAACGATTCAAAGTGGCTGTCATCGTAAACGCCGGCGCGCTCGGCTTCCACTTCATAGCCTGGCGGTGTTGAAACGTGGACGTTGAAATCGAGTATGGTCGCCGCCTGCAGCCAGGTGTTGCAGACGTTATTCGAATCGCCGATCCACGCGACGGTTTTGCCCCTGATCGATCCGCGCCGCTCGATGTAGGTAAAAATGTCGCCCAGTATCTGGCACGGATGGTATTCGTTGGTGAGCCCGTTTATCACGGGCACGCGCGAGTTCGCCGCGAAGCGCTCGATGATGGTCTGCTCGAACGTGCGGATCATGACGATGTCGACCATGCGTGAAATCACGCGCGCAACGTCTTCGAGCGGCTCGCCGCGGCCCATCTGGGTATCGCGCGTCATCAGCGTAATGACGGAACCACCCAGCTGATTGAAGCCCGCTTCGAACGATACGCGCGTGCGCGTCGAGTGTTTTTCGAATACCAGCGCGAGCGTGCGGTCCACCAGCGGCTGGTAGGGTTCGTAGCGCTTGAACTTGTCCTTGATCCAGCGCGTGCGCGCGAACAGGTACTCATACTCGTCAAGAGTAAAGTCCTTGAACTGCAGGTAATGGCGGAGTTCCATCGCGGAAGGAGCGCCGGGACCGCTTACGCGGTCTTGGCGGCGGGCAGGGCGGCGCGGCTGCGGGCGAGTAGGTCCGCAATCAGCGGGGACAGCAATGCCACGAGTTGCTCCGCCTCGGCGCGCCTGATGATGAGCGGCGGCAGCAACCGGATGACATTGTCGTTGGTCACATTAATCAGCAAACCGGCGGCGAGCGCGCTCAGCACAAGGTCGTCGCACGGCTGCTCCAGCTCGATGCCTATCATCAGGCCTTTGTTGCGGATTTCGCGCACGCCCGCAACCGCCGCGAGCGCGGTACGAAAACGCTCTGCAATGAAATCGCCCATCGCGACGGCGTTCGCCATGAGATGGTCGTTTTCGATGATATCGAGCGTTGCCAATGCCGCCGCGCACGCCAGGGGGTTGCCGCCAAAGGTTGAGCCGTGATTGCCCGGCTTGAACACGCCGGCGGCCGCACCTGCGGCGAGGCAGGCGCCGATCGGCACGCCCGAGGCGAGTCCTTTCGCGAGCGTCATTACATCGGGCCGCACGCCGGAATGCTGGAATGCAAACCAGTGGCCGGTGCGACCGACGCCGCTTTGCACTTCGTCGAGCATCAAAAGCCAGCCATTGGCATCGCAGATTTCGCGCAGGCCATGCAGGTAGTCCGGGTGGCAGATATTGATGCCGCCTTCGCCCTGGATCAGTTCGACCAGTACCGCGACGACGTTACGGTTGTTCTCGGCAACTTTTCGCACGGCCGCAAGATCGTCGAACGGAACGCGCGCAAATCCGGGCACCAGCGGTTCGAAGCCGGCCTGCACTTTGCGGCTGCCGGTGGCGGAGAGCGTTGCGATGGTGCGGCCATGAAACGCTTTCTCCATGACGATGATCGCCGGCATTTCGATGCCTTTATGGTGACCGTACAGCCGCGCGATCTTGATCGCCGCTTCGTTGGCTTCGCAACCGGAATTGCAAAAGAACACTTCGTCCATTCCCGAGATCGCGGCGAGCCGGTCGCCGAGCGTTTCTTGGTGCTCTATTTCATAGATGTTCGAGGTGTGTATGAGCTTTGCGGCCTGGCTGGTGATTGCCTGCACGAACCGGGGGTGGCTATGGCCGATGCCTACCACGGCGATGCCTGCCAGCGCATCCAGATAGCGCTTGCCCTGTTTGTCCCATACCCAGCAACCCTCCCCGCGTTCGAACGCAACTGGCAGCCGTTTATAGGTATTCATTACGTGCGACATGAAGAATCCGCCTTCAAAAGCAATACGGCGGCTGCCGCCGCCGTCTATCCACTACCAAGGCCTATATTTATCCAAACACCCATTCCGACGCAAGCAATATTTTGCCGGCGCCGGACGCTGGTAAACTCTGCACCATGTTCGAAGACGCGCTGGAAATCGTTATCGTTGGCACCACCACCGCCGGCCGTGCTTTTCGTCCCAGCGACTGGGCCGAACGGCTGTGCGGCATGATGTCGGTGTTCAGCGAAGACCGGCATTTGAGTTACTCGCCGTATCTCAAGCCGGTCATCTCGGCGGGGGTGCGTTGCGTGGTGGTCGCTGTTGAGCTTGAGCGCATCGATCCCGGTGCTTACAGTTTTCTCTTCAGCTTCGCACGCGATAACGAGCTAACGCTGCGTCCGGGGCGCCAGGAGAAGCGCCCGGAGCCGGTGGCGCCGCCGCCGGTGGAGGCCGGCGGGGACTCTTAGGCCATTGCCTTGATGGCGGCGGACAGGCGGCTCTTGTGGCGCGAGGCTTTGTTCTTGTGAATGATTTCTTTGTCCGCGATCGAATCGAGCACTTTCGTCGAGTCGCGCAGTACGATGCGTGCCGCGGCTTTGTCGCCGGCTTCGATCGCCTTTCTGACGCGCTTGATCGCGCTGCGCAGCGCCGAGCGTTGACTCGCATTGTGCACGCGGCGTTTTTCGCTTTGGCGCGCAGCTTTGCGGGCAGATGCTATATTGGCCATATTGACTCCACAAACCGATGGTGAAAAAGGGCGCTATGATACGAGCACTGCGCCCATTTAGCAAGAAGAATCACCGGTTTAGCCTGGCCGTAACCGCCGTCCCCCGATAACCCATGAATTTGTTGAAAGCGCTCGCGGCGGTCGGCAGCATGACCTTGCTGTCGCGCATCCTCGGTTTCGTCCGCGATACGGTCGTGGCGCGCATGTTTGGCGCGGGATACGCCACCGATGCCTTCTTCGTCGCGTTCAGGATTCCCAATCTGCTGCGACGGCTGTTCGCGGAAGGCGCGTTTTCGCAGGCATTCGTGCCGATACTCGCGGAATACAAGAACCGCCGCGGCGACGCGGAAACCCGGCTCCTGGTCGATCACGTATCCGGATTGCTCGCGCTGGCGCTATTCGTCATTACCCTGATCGGCATTGCCGCGGCACCGTTAATCGTTTACGTGAGCGCGCCGGGGTTTCTTGCGGCGCCGGAAAAATTTGCGCTGACCACGGAAATGTTGCGCGTCACCTTTCCCTACATATTTTTCATTTCACTGGTGTCGCTGGCGGGCGGCATACTGAACACCTATAGCCGGTTTGCAGTGCCGGCGCTGACGCCCGCGTTGCTAAACCTGACGTTTATCGGCTTCGCACTGTGGGTGTCGCCCTATTTTGATCCGCCCGTGAAGGCGCTGGCGTGGGCGGTATTTTGCGGCGGCGCGGCGCAACTCGCGTTTCAGGTGCCCTTCCTGATGCGACTGAAGTTGCTGCCGCGCTTCAAGCCGGATTGGAAAGACAAGGGCGTGCGCCGCGTACTGCGTCAAATGGGACCTGCGGTATTCGGCGTTTCGGCCGGTCAGATCAGTTTGCTGATCAATACGATATTCGCATCATTTCTCGTCTCCGGCAGTGTGTCGTGGCTCTATTACGCCGACCGGCTGATGGAGTTTCCTACCGGTTTGCTCGGCGTCGCGCTCGGTACCATCCTTTTGCCGAGTCTTTCGAAACACTATTCCGACCAGTCACCCGACGAGTACTCCAGATTGCTGGACTGGGGGCTGCGTCTGACCGTGCTGCTCACGCTGCCCGCGGCGGTCGCATTGGCGATACTCGCGGTGCCGCTGATTGCGACCTTGTTTCATTACGGCCAGTTTTCAGCGCATGACGTGCTGATGACCCGCAATGCGCTGGTAGCGTACAGCGCGGGCCTGCTTGGACTGGTTCTGGTGAAGGTGCTCGCACCGGGTTTTTACGCTCGGCAGAACATCAGGACACCGGTGAGAATCGCCATCATCTGCCTGGCTGCAACCCAGGCGATGAATTTTGTTTTCATTTGGCGGCTCCAGCACGCTGGACTCGCGCTGGCGATTGGATTGGGCGCATGCCTCAATGCGGGTCTCCTGTATTTCAAACTGCGGCAGCAAAATATTTACGTGCCGCAGCCGGGCTGGAGGGCGTTCGGGCTCAAGATCGTGCTTGCGCTTGGCGTGATGGGTATTAGTCTGTGGTTTGCCGCGGGCAGTGGACAAACGTGGCTTGCGGCTGGCGCGTTAATCAAATTCCTGCGCCTGACGGGCATGGTGTTGCTCGGCGCGGCGGTTTATTTCGCCGTATTATGGTTGTTGGGCTTTCGGTTGCGTGACTTTCTGCATCGCGGTGCGGCGTAGTCGCCGTGGCCGGAGGCGCTTGAGCAAACGGCATGACAACGGTATGCTTGCCGCTCCCTGAAGATACTTATTCGCGCCATTGCCGGGATTATTTTTGGTTTTGCGATACGGCTGCAGCCGCACTGACCGGCATCATTGCGTCGTGCGCGCGACCGTAGTTTTTGAGCGCATTGTCAATGAGATTGAAAGGAAGCCACTATGCATGAACGTAATCCTGTTGGTTATGCCCGCCGCCTGCTTGCCGCCGCGGCGATGTTGTGTCTCGCGCATTTGTCGGCGCCGGCGTACGCGCAATCCACCCTGAAAGTTTCTGCGATTCCCGACGAGGCACCCACCGAGTTGCAGCGAAAGTTCGCGCCGCTGGGCAAATATCTGGAGACCGCAATCGGGATGAAAGTCGAATTCATACCGGTCAGCGATTATGCGGCGGTGGTGGAAG
>JAYWDM010000262.1:0-5376 GCA_043779885.1 Betaproteobacteria bacterium
ACCTGCCCGCGATCGGCAAGGCAGAATTCCTTCCGCGCGCGGAATTTCTTGATGCAACTGAAAATATAATCCCAGCGCCCGATGTTGAGACCGGCCGAGTGCTCGCGCAGCTCGTAGAGTATTTCGTCCATCTCGAACGCCGCAAGCACGGTTTCAATCAGTGCCGTGGCCTTGATCGTGCCCTGCGGAACGCCCAACATGTCCTGCGCCATCACGAAAATGTCGTTCCAGAGCCGCGCTTCGAGATGGCTTTCCATCTTCGGCAGGTAAAAGTACGGCCCGCTATTGGCGGCAATCAGGCTCTTCGCGTTGTGGAAGAAGTACAGCGCGAAGTCGAAGATCGCCGCGGACACCGGCGCGCCGTCAACCTCGAGATGACGCTCGATCAGGTGCCAGCCGCGAGGCCGCACCAGCAGTGTTGCCGTCGTGTCGTTCAGTCTATAAGACTTTCCTTCCGGGCTTTGGAACGAGATGTTGCGGTGCACGGCGTCGCGCAGGTTGATCTGGCCTTCGATCAGGTTCGTCCAGGTCGGCGCGTTGGAGTCTTCGAAGTCGGCCATGAAGACGTTGGCGCCGCAATTCAGCGCATTGATCACCATTTTGCGGTCCGTCGGACCAGTGATCTCCACGCGGCGGTCCTGAAGGTCCTGCGGCACGGAGCCAATTGTCCATTCGCCGTTTCGGATTGCCGCAGTTTCCGGCAGGAAGCCGGGCAGCTTTCCCGCATCGAATTCGGTCTGGCGACGGGCGCGCGCCGCGAGCAGTTGACGCCGGCGAGGTTCGAACCGCAGAGCGAGCTTGGCAACAAAAGCCAAACACTGGGGCGTCAAAATCTCCCCATAGGGCGGTGAGGTGTTGCCTCGAACTTCAATCCGTTCGAGGACGGATGACGAGAATTGACTCATGGTTGGGCTCCTTGCTATAAGTGGCAGGTGGCAGCGCCTTGATTTCCGTACGCGGCACGGATGCCGCGCACGAAAATTGTTGCCCCCGTCTAGCGGATCACGCGGCGGCCAAAGCCGGCCTGGTGTGCGCGTGGAACTGCGCTTCCTCGGTCGAACCCGTAAGCGCCGTTACCGACGACTGCCCGCCCTGTATCACCTGTGTTACCGCGTCGAAATATCCGGTGCCCACTTCGCGCTGATGCTTGGTGGCGGTGTAACCCAAACTTTCCGCCGCGAACTCCGCTTCCTGCAGCGGCGCGTACGCTGCCATGCCTTCCGTCGCGTAACGGCGCGCGAGGTCAAACATGCCGTAGTTGAGCATGTGAAAACCCGCCAAAGTAATGAACTGGAACTTGTACCCCATCGCGCCCAGTTCGCGCTGAAACTTGGCGATGGTCGCATCATCCAGATGGCGTTTCCAGTTGAACGACGGCGAGCAGTTGTAAGCGAGCATCTTTCCGGGATATGCGCGGTGAATCGCTTCGGCGTACTTGCGCGCGAAGCCGAGGTCGGGCGTGCCGGTTTCGCACCACACCATATCGGCGTAGGGCGCGTACGCGAGTCCGCGCGAAATCGCCTGCTCAATGCCGTTTCTCACCCGGTAAAAGCCTTCGGCCGAGCGCTCGCCGGTCAGGAACGGCTTGTCGTTCTCGTCGACGTCGCTGGTGACCAGCGTCGCGGCTTCCGCGTCCGTGCGCGCAAGCAACACGGTGGGTACGCCCATAACGTCGGCCGCGAGCCGCGCCGCGCACAGTTTTTGCACTGCGTCCTGCGTCGACACCAGCACTTTGCCGCCCATGTGGCCGCATTTCTTGACCGACGATAACTGATCCTCGAAGTGTACGCCCGCCGCGCCCGCCTCGATCATCGCCTTCATCAGCTCGTAGGCGTTCAGCACACCACCGAATCCCGACTCCGCGTCAGCCACGATCGGCGCAAACCAATCTACCGCATGGTCGTTCTCGGCGTGATGCAGTTGGTCGGCACGCATCAGTGCGTTGTTGATCCGGCGCACCACGCTGGGCACGCTCGATGCCGAGTACAACGACTGATCGGGATACATCTGGCAGGAGTCGTTTCCGTCTGCCGCAACCTGCCAGCCCGACAGGTAGATGGCCTGCAACCCCGCCTTCACCTGCTGCATCGCCTGATTGCCGGTCAGTGCGCCGAGCGTATTCAGGTAAGGCTTGGTATTCAGCAACCGCCACAGCTTCTCGGCGCCGCGGTGGGCCAGGGTGTGCTCGATGACCACCGATCCGCGCAGGCGAAATACATCCGCAGCCGAATAGTCGCGCTTGACGTCACGCCAGCGCGGATTCTCTTCCCAGTCTTCTTTGATCGCTTCGATCGCAGCCGCATGCTTGCAGGCACTCTTGGTCATGTCAATCTCCTTGGGTGTGAAAGTGTGAAAGTGGACAAGCGCAAGGTAATGCAGGTATTGTGTGAATTCCACACAATAAAACTTCACAGTGTAAATTTCACATAAAAGAATTTCCGCAGCTTAACAAGGTAATTTTTACTGAAGGGGTGAAAGATGGAACGCATTGTCAGGAACAACCACTTCCTCGGCGCGAAGCTGCGCACCCTGCGCAAAGAGCACCGGATTACGCTCGAAGATTTGTCTGCGCGCTGCGCCCAGATTGATCCGCAGTCTGCACCGTCGGTGTCCTACCTCAGTATGATTGAAGGTGGACGCCGCAGTCCCTCTGCGGCGGTACTCAGCTTGATCGCAGGCGTCTTCCAGCGAAAACCCTTGTGGTTTCTCGATCAGAATGCGGAATTCGCCCCGGTCAGTCGTGAAAAGGCCGCTGGCGGTGCGGCACGGATTCCTTTTGAGCCCTCGTTTCTTTTCTCCAAAAACCTGCTACAGGCTGCCATTCCCGAACTGTTGTCGCAGACGGGAACCACGGGACGTGAGTTCGCGCATCTGTTGATCCGCTCGCATCAGGAAATATCGCGTAACGAATATCCCGATTTGGAACGTGCCGCCGAAAACGTTGGCAAGCGGGCGTTCCCGCTCAAGATTGATGATCTGATGGCAATGTGTAAACGTCTTGGTCTTGAGATTCACTGGTTTGAGCGTAAGCCAGTACTCGCACGTGACAAAGACCATGACGTACGAAGCGTGGTGCGGTCGTTTTTCGATCCTCCCGGCGCCATTTATCTGAATAAGGCTTTACAGTCGGATGTGGCGCGCCTGAAGTTCGATCTGGCGTCTCACATTGGGCATAAAGTGCTGCACGGCGGAGACGGCCTGAAATCCCCTCATGCCACCGGCGGTGAAATGGGCGAAAGTCCTGATAGCGGCGCGCCTTTTCACGCTGGCATCGAGGCAAGAGATGTTCTGCTCGCGTGGAGAGACTTCGAATGCAGCTTCTTCGCCAGCGCTCTGCTCTGTCCGAAAGTACCGTTCCGCCGTTTCCTGACAAGGGAGCGATATCGCATTGAGGCGAGTCGAAAGGTCGAGCTTACGGCAGCGGTGATGATGCGGCGAATGACCAAGGTGTCACCCTATCCGTATTGGCATTTTTTTGATGCGAGTGCGCCAGGGCACTTCCGCGCCGTGTATCGGGGCAACGGCATCCCGCTGCCTTGGGGCAACATGACGCAGGCGACAGACCCCTGCCCACATTGGGCCGTGTTCGGCATGACCGGCAATGCCCAGAACGGTTCGAGTTCGCAGATTTCCGTCCTCCGAGAGAAAGATCAGTGGCAACTCTACTGTTGTCACACGCTGCGCGCCCGTGATATGGCGGGGAACCCCCACGTCCTATCGGTAGGAATAGACCTGGGACCGGCGCTATCTTCAAACGAGGTCAACGGCGCTCAGATTGTGAATAGCATTGGAGAAGACTGCTTGCGCAAAGGAGGCCAGGCGCGCATAGATCGCCCCTCAGCAGAGGCCATTCGCGCAGTAGCCAACATTCTGAGCATTGCCTGGGTTGAAGAGTCCCTGAAGCAACCTGCCCGCATTATCTGCCCTCGCAGTTCGCGCTGTCCGCGCCACGAACAATGCGATGTGGCGCCAGCGACTCGCGCGCGCGACATTACCGACGTCAAACAGGAAATCCTCACCACAACGAAATAGCCGCCTGCTATCGGGAGCGTGATCTATTTCGACGGCATCCTCTCGTCAACAAAGTTGGCGGCTCACTGCTTTGTCGAACAACAGCAGTGTGTGCAATGTTACGGCGGGCCACACCATCAACCTGGCGCCAGCGCCCCACCTTGCGGAAGAATAATGACACTGACGATGAAATTCATGTCGGGGACGATGGCTTTAGGCCAAGCAGTCATCCATGCGTTTGAATAACTCACCGGCGAGATGCGCCGTTGTACCGCTGCCGGAATTTGCATAATTGAGTTGGCCCGTGCGCGCTTTGGCCAGCGTGATGAGATCACCTACGGATTTGACCGGCAACGAAGGATTCACCACCAACAGCAGCGGCGCGCACGCTACCAGTGCAATCAGCGCGAAGTCCTTCTCGGTGTTGAACGGTAACCTGGCGTAGAGGCTGGGGTTGACCGTTCGGATGGTGACGGATACATTGCCCGTTGGTGAAAAAAGGTTTTGAATTTCCTACAGTCGGGGCAAGGTCGTGCATGACAACAGGATTTGCGCACTGGAATTTTCAAGGTGATTCGTGATTGCGTCGTGCTGTCGTGCTGTCGTGCCGTCGTGCTTGATGCCTGACCACAATACATCCTATGCATAGCGCCCATAGCCCACATTTAACCGGCGATCGGCGACGAGGTCGTGAAGTCGCGACAGCGCTGATGCTTGCCGTTACGGCAATCGGTTCCGAATCTGTTGTCGCGCAACCCTTTCCATCCAAACCCATACGCCTGATCGTGCCGTTTGCGGCGGGCGGCGGCGGGGATGGCGCTGCGCGCTCATTGGTGCAACCCCTGTCAGCCCGTCTTGGGCATCAGGTCATCATCGATAATCGCAGTGGCGCGGGCGGCATCATCGGCATGGAGATCGTGAAAACAGCCTTACCCGATGGCTACACTTTGCTGCTCTCGACCGCTGGCTTCACTGCGATGCCGGCATTGCACAAGAGACTGCCATTCGACCCGGTCAAGGATTTCACCGGCGTAATCGTGGCGCACTCCGGCGCCTACATTTTGGTTGTTAACCCGGCGGCGCCGCTGAAATCCGTGAAGGCGTTGATTGCCTATGCGAAGGCAAACCCGGGCAAGCTCGATTTCGCTTCCGCCGGCGCCGGTTCCACCATCCATCTCGCCGGAGAGTTGTTCAAAAGCATGGCGCACATCAACCTGCTTCACGTGCCGTACAAGGGCGCGAACCCGGCGCTCACCGACGTCATTGCCGGGCAGGTGCAGACCATGTTCGCCGCAGCGATTAACGCGATACCGATGATCAAGTCGGGCAGGCTGCGGGCGCTCGCGGTTACGTCCGCCAAGCGCT
>JAYWDM010000263.1:0-5367 GCA_043779885.1 Betaproteobacteria bacterium
CCACGCCGAGTTCGAAGCGCGCGCCCGCTCTGATCGCCGCCGCGTGCTGATAATCGTAAATGCTGCTCAAGGCTTCGCCGCCCGGCAGGAGGGCGCGCAAACGCGTCTTGCCGCCGATCTCACCCGCGCGGCCGAAGACGGTCACGGCGTGTCCGCGCGCGGCAGCGACCCACGCGGCTTCCATGCCGGCGACACCCGTGCCCACCACAACGACACGCTTGCGGACCGTTGCCGGCGCCGGCCACCAGTCGACTTCGTCGGCAAGCGCCACGCGCGGATTGTTGTCGCACGCAATGGGGGTATGGTTGGTCGCCGTCGTGTCCCAGCACGAATTGCACGAGACGCAGTAACGAATGTCGTGGGCGCGGTTGCTTGCGGCCTTCGCCACCCATGCCGGATCGCAGACCAGCGTGCGGCCGAGTGCTATAAGTTCCGCATCGCCGCGCGCGACGATCGCATCTGCTTCGGCCGGATCGGTGATGCGGCCGAGTGCCGCCACCGGAATGCCGTTGACCGAGGCGCGCAACTCGCGCATGAGCGGCACGTAGGGCGCGCGCGGACCGTTGCCGTCGGGCACATGCAATTCAAGCGAGCGCGCGTGCGTGCCGTGGGCAAAGCAAACGTAATCGACATTGCGCGCAGCGGTAACGAGTTGCGCGATGAGCGGGGCTTCGCGCGGACCTATGCTGCCCGGCGCGCCGTCGTCGCCCGGCAGCTTGATGCCCACGATGAAGTCCGCGCCGCAGGCGCCGCGTATGGCCGCGATGAGTTCCGTAACGAACCGCGTCCGGTTCTGCCAGTTGCCGCCGTACTGGTCCGTGCGCGCGTTCGAGCGCGGCGACATGAACTGATGAAACAGGTGGCCGTGGCCCGCCGAAATTTCCACGCCGCTGAATCCGCAGCGCTTGAGCCGCGCCGACGATTGCGCGAAGTCCTCTATCATTTGCCGGATCCCGGCGACGGTGAGCACGTGCGGCACGGTCCAGCTGATATCGTCGGGCAGCGCGGACGCGCCCACCGCATCCGCATTGCGCCCTGGCGCGTGGCGGCCGCGGCCGGAATCCTGAATTTGTCCGATGAGGTGGCTGTCGTGCGCCGCGACCGCGGCGGCCCAGCGCTTGAGTCCGTCGATATTGTCGTCATTCCACGCGCGCACCTTGTAATCGATGTTCTGGTGGCGCGCCATGCTCAAAGGCTCGGTAACGACGAGCGCGGCGCCGCCCTGCGCGCGATTGGCGTGATATTGAATCAGCCGTTCCGTGACGCGCCTGATCGCGCCAAAGCGGGTGGTCATGGACGCGTGCATGACGCGGTTCTTCAGCCGCTTGCCGGCCAGGGTCAGCGGCGCAAGCAATGACGGGTACGGGGAGGTGCTGTTCATGTGCAATGATGCCGTGGCCGGCCTAGCAGTTTGTTGAAAAACACCTCATGCTGTCATTGCGGTGAGCCGTCAGCCGCGAGCGTAGCGCGGCGGTCAGCGCGGCAATCTCGTATTTTCCGCAATCAACGAGTGACGAGATTGCTTCGTCGCCTTTGGCTCCTCGCAATGACAGTCTCTGCTGATTTTCAACAAACTGCTAGTCCACCTTCGCGCCGGACGCCTTTACCACGCGCGCCCAACGCGCCATTTCGTCAGCGAAAAATGAAGCGAATTGCTGGGGCGTGCCGGGCAGCGGTTTGGCGCTCATCGACAGCAGACGCTCGCTCATCGCGGGCGACGCCAGCGCGGCGACGATTTCGCGATTCAGCTGGTCAACGACTTTCTGCGGCGTTCCCGCCGGCGCCATGATGCCGTACCAGACCGACACGCGGAAATCCGCGAACCCTTCTTCGGCGAACGTCGGCACGTCGGGCAGCGCGGCTGAGCGCTCATCGCTGGCCACGCCCAAGGCCCTGACGGTTCCCGCCTTGATATATGGCAGCGCGAACAGCTGATTGACGAAAAACAGCGAGATCTGGCCGCTGATCAGGTCGGGCAATACCGCGGCGCCGCCTTTGTACGGGACATGCGTGAGATCGATGCCGGCCTGCGAGTTGAACATCTCGCCCGCGAGATGCTCGGTCGTGCCACTGCCGCCGGAGCCGAAGTTCAGCGTGCCGCGCTTCGCCTTGGCGAGCGCAATCAGTTCCTTGACGTTTTTTACGGGAAGGGTGGGACCCACCAGCAGCACCGCCGGCACCGTGGCGATCAGCGCGACCGGCGCTAAATCCCGCACCGGATTGAACGGCATTGTCGAGTAGAGGCTGGGGTTGATTGCATTCGCAGGTGAAGCAATCAGCAATGTGTAGCCGTCGGGTGTGGCTTTGGCGACCGCATCGGAGCCGATGTTACCGCCGGCGCCGGTTTTGTTTTCGATGACGATTTGCTGTCCAAGCCGCCTGGTCAGTTCCTGCCCCAGCACGCGCGCGACAATATCCACGCCGCCGCCTGGCGCGTACGGAACGATAATGCGCAGCGGCTTGACTGGAAAAGTTTGTGCGTAACCGTCCGCGCACAACACGGCGCCTGCCATGCCGATGACCAGGCCACGAACAATCTTGTTATGCATTGCTTCCTCCGCGACTGACGGCGCGCGCCGCACACGCAACCGGAGCGTATCATACGGGTCGGTGCGCTCCCAGAGTTAGCAATCCGGAAATGGTTGGCAAACCATTTTCGCTCGACGTTCCCCTCGCCCTCCGGGAGGGGCTAGGGGTGAGGGCAAGCACGGGGTATAATTTCGCCGCCATCAATTTCAGGGGAGACCAGCATGGGCACCATGATCCAGTTAACGGCCGCCGACGGCCACAAATTTTCCGCTTACCGATCCGAGCCCGCGGGCAAGCCCAAGGGCGCATTGATCGTCGTGATGGAAATCTTCGGCGTCAACAGCCACATCAAAAGAGTGACCGACGAGTATGCGGGTGACGGTTACCTCGCCATCGCGCCGGCGATGTTCGACCGCGTGCAGCCCGGCCTCGACATCGGCTACACGCCGCCCGACATCGAAATCGGGCGCGGCATCATGCAGAAGATGAAGCTCGATGACGCGTTGAAGGATGTCGCAGCCGCGATGCAAAACGTCGCGTCCGCCGGCAAGACCGGCATCGTCGGCTATTGCTGGGGCGGCACGGTCGCGTGGAAGGCCGCCTGCAGCCTCGCGGGAATCGCGTGCTCGGCGCCGTATTATGGCGGCGGCATACCGGGGCTGATCGCTGAACAGCCGAAGTGCCCGGTGATGTTTCACTGGGGCGAGACCGATCAGTCGATTGCTCTCGACAAGGCCAAAGAAGTCGCCGCCGCGCACAAGAACCAGACGCATTACTTTTATCCGGCGGGCCACGGCTTCAACTGCGAGCAGCGCGGTTCTTATAACGCGGACAGCGCCAAACTCGCGCGCACGCGCACGCTGGAGTTCCTGGCCAAGCACGTCGGTTGATCGCAAAAACAGCAGTTGAGCCGCCGATGAACGCCGATGAACGCCGAAAGATCAAAGCGGTGCAATGCGTCGTGCCCATCACCTGCAACGTGAATGAGCCGGCGCTCGGAAGACACTGATTCATCGGCGTTCATCGGCGTCTATCGGCGGCTAATCGCTTTTTTTTGGTTGATTCAATTTTCGATCGATAGACAGGACGAAGGACTCAATGCGACCATTCGAAGGCGTCAAGATACTGGATTGCACGCACGTGCTCGCCGGGCCGTTCGCGGCGTATCAGCTCGCGGTGCTCGGCGCGGACGTGATCAAGGTGGAAGACCCGAACGAGCCGGACCAGAGCCGCGAATCGGGCAGCGACATGGCGCTCAACAAGACGCGCATGGGCACGGGTTTTCTCACCCAGGGCTCGAACAAGCGCGCGATCGCGCTCAATCTCAAAACCGAAGGCGGGCGCGAAGCGTTGAAGCGCCTGGTCCGGGATTGGGCCGACGTGCTGGTGGAAAACTACCGGCCCGGCGCGTTCAAGGCGCTGGGCCTGGGCTACGAAGACCTGTCGAAGCTGAAACCCAAACTGGTTTACGCGTCGATGACCGCCTACGGCCAGGACGGTCCGCGCGGCAAGCAGACCGCGTACGACATGGCGATCCAGGCAACCTCGGGTTTTACCGCGTCGACCGGCACGCCCGACAGCGGGCCGATCAAGACCGGCGCGCCGGTGATCGACTACGCCACCGGCACCACGGGCGCCTTTGCGATTGCGGCGGCGCTCTACCAGACCCTGCGCACGGGCAAAGGCCAGTACATCGACATGGCGATGATGGATGTCGCGCTCATGATGCAGGCCACGCACATCACCGACCACCTGCACTCGGGACATAATCCGAAGAGGAACGGCAACAAGATGCGCTTTGCCGAGTCGTCAATGTTCGAAACCAGTGACGGGCTGGTGCAGCTCGCGGCGTCCAACGGGCGCCAGCACCGCCGTTTCTACACGGCGATCGGCGAGCCCGCCGAGGCCGCGCGCGTGAGCCTCGACGAGCGCTACGCGCGTTACGACGAGAAGTGCGCGATGGTCGCCGCGAAAATGAAAGAGAAAACCGCCGACGAATGGGAAAACTATCTCGAGGAGCGGCACATTCCCGCCGCGCGCGTGCGCGAACTGGGCGAGACGCTGCGGGACCCGCAGTTGAAACACCGGGGGCTGTTGCACCGGCACGACAACGTGCCGGGCGTCGGCAAGCCGGTTACCGTGCCGATCGCCGCATTCAAGTTCGCGCACGACGGCCCGTCGCTCGAACGCCCGCCCGCGCGCATGGGCGAGCACACTGACGAGGTGCTGAAGTCGGCCGGCTACAGCGCGGACGAGATTGCGGTGCTGCACAAGGCCGGCGCGGTCGCCTGATTACTGAAGACTTGATAAATAACTGGCAGGTGCGCCCTCACCCCCGCCCCGGCCCCTCGCTTCGCTCTCCCCGAGGGCGAGGGGAATATTCTGCACGTAGAACTTGTCAGTCACCTATGCAGTTTTCGATAGAAGGCGTCGGCAAACTGAACACCGCGTTCGTGAAGGCGCTGAATCAGGCGGACATCAAACAGCGCCTGGCCGAGCAGGGTTCGGATCCGGCGGGCAATTCACCCGCCGAATTCAGGCAATTCATCGCGGCCGAGGTGGATAAATGGGCTGCGCTCGTGCGCATTTCCGGGGCCAAAGTCGATTAGACCGCGCAGCCCGGATGAATGAACTGAAATCCGGGGATGGATTGTTAATGGCGAGTGCCCCCGGAATGCGCTGCGCTCTTTCCGGGCTACGTTCTTGCCTTGAACACGGCGCTGGCGTTGCCGTGCTATGTTGAGCACGGTCATCGATCTTGATGGGAATCACGCGTTTTTTGGTCAAGTTCGATAAGGTTTGTGGGGTGAACGCCATCGTCGAACTTGATCACGATTT
>JAYWDM010000264.1:0-5334 GCA_043779885.1 Betaproteobacteria bacterium
ATACTTTTTCCGCATTCCGGACGATGGTCGCGCACGGCCTCGTCAAGCTCATGATGCTCGGTCTGCTGTGGGCTTACCTGCTTCATATGTGCGCGGGCCTGCGGCATCTGGTGATGGACCTCGACGCGGCGACTGATCTCGGACCGGCGCGACTGACCAGCAAGCTGGTGCTGGCGGTGAGCATAGGCCTCACCGCCGTGGCCGGAGCGCTGCTATGGTGAACCGGGAAGTCGTCGGCGCCCATTACGGGCTGCGCGACTGGCTTGCACAGCGCCTCACGGCGATCGTGATGACTCTGTATACGTTGATGTTCATGGTCGTGGTGCTGCGTGCGCCGGAACTCGGCTATGCGGGGTGGCGCGGGGTGTTCGCGCCGCAATGGATGAAGCTCGCCACGCTGCTGTTTCTCGTCAGCCTGTTTCTGCATGCGTGGATCGGCGTGCGCAATATCGTCATGGATTACGTCAAGAGCGGCGGCCTGCGACTCGCACTCTATATGCTGGCTATTGCGTGGCTGGTGGTATGCACGGGGTGGTCGGTGCAGATTTTGTGGAGCATATAGTTAAATGGCCATTGCAAAAAGGCAGTTCGATGCAGTAGTCGTGGGCGCCGGCGGCTCCGGGCTGCGCGCAGCGCTGCATCTGTCGGAAGCCAATCTCAAGGTTGCCGTGCTGTCGAAGGTTTTTCCGACGCGCTCGCACACCGTGGCAGCGCAAGGCGGGGTTGCGGCGTCGCTCGGTAACGACGGCGAGGACAACTGGCATTGGCATATGTTCGATACCGTCAAGGGGTCGGATTACCTGGGAGACCAGGATGCGATCGAATTCATGTGCCGCAAGGCGAACGAAGCCGTCTATGAGCTCGAGCATTTCGGCATGCCGTTCGACCGCACGCCGGACGGCCGGATCTATCAGCGCCCGTTCGGCGGCCAGACACGCAACTATGGCGAAGGGCCGGTCAAGCGCTCGTGTGCGGCGGCCGATCGCACCGGGCACGCAATGCTGCATACGCTGTACCAGCGCAATGTGCGCGCGAAGACCCAGTTTTTCGTCGAATGGATGGCGCTCGACCTGGTGCGCAACGCGGACGGCGATGTGCTGGGCGTCGTGGCGATGGAAATGGAAACCGGCGAAGTCATGCTTCTGCAGGCCAGGGCAACGCTGCTGGCGACCGGCGGCGCGGGACGCATTTATTCGGCAAGCACCAACGCATTCATCAATACCGGCGACGGATTGGGCATGGCCGCGCGCGCCGGCATTCCGCTGGAGGACATGGAGTTCTGGCAGTTTCATCCGACCGGCGTTGCCGGCGCCGGGGTGTTGATCACGGAAGGCGTGCGCGGCGAGGGCGGCTTTCTGCTCAACAAGAACGGCGAGCGTTTCATGGAACGCTATGCGCCAACGGTGAAAGACCTCGCGTCGCGTGACGTCGTGTCCCGCGCAATGGCGACTGAAATCAAGGAAGGGCGGGGTGCGGGCAAAGACGGCGAATACATATTGCTCAAACTCGACCATCTGGGCGCGGACATCATCGACAAGCGCCTGCCCGGCATCCGTGAAATCGCCATCAAGTTCGCCAACGTCGACTGCGTCAAAGACCCGATCCCGGTGGTGCCGACCTGCCACTACCAGATGGGCGGCGTGCCGGCCAATTACCACGGCCAGGTCTACGTTCCGGACGGCGCGCATGAAAATGTCGTGCGCGGGCTGTATGCCGCCGGCGAATGCTCGTGCGTGTCGGTACACGGCGCGAACCGGCTGGGCACCAACTCGCTGCTTGATTTGCTCGTTTTCGGCAAATCGTCCGCCGAGCAGATCATCAGTGACATTGCGGGGGACCGCGCGCACCGGGACCTCCCGGGCGACGCGGCCGACCGCGCGCTCGCGCGGCTCGCGCGTCTGGACAGCGCCACGTCGGGCGAGAGCGTGGCGGAAGTGGGGGCGGAAATGCGCCGTACCATGCAATTGCATTGCGGCGTATTCCGTTTTCCCGACAGCCTCGCCGATGGCGTGCGCAAGATGCTCGCGGTCGCCGAGCGCGTCAAACATACGTTCGTCACGGACAAGAGCAAGGTCTTCAACACCGCGCGTCTCGAAGCGCTCGAACTCGATAACCTCGTCGACACGGCGCTGGCAACCATGATCTCGGCCGCGGCGCGCACGGAAAGCCGCGGCGCCCACGACCGCAGCGATCATCATGACCGCGACGACGTGAACTGGATGAAGCACACGTTCTGGTTCAGGGACGGCAACCGCCTTGAATACAAGCCGGTCAAGTTGAAGCCGCTCACGGTCGAATCATTCAAGCCGAAGGCCAGAGTATATTAGTGCGTGAAGGAGTGGAAGGGTGAAAACGTGAATGGGTGCAAACGTGAATGGGTGAATGGGTGAATGGGTGAAAGAGCGCGCGTTCGCGCGCCGGACCCCTTCACTTCTTCACGCCTTCACTCTTTCACGCCTTCACTTCTTAACGCCTTCACTTAACGTAGTGAGTTGACGCCCCAAGGTAACGATCACCAGTCAGGACTATCAATGCGCTTCTCAATCTACCGCTACAACCCCGACGCCGATGCGCAGCCGCGCATGCAGGATTACGATATCCAGGTGGAGGCGACCGATCGCATGCTGCTCGATGCGCTGATTCGCATCAAGGAGCACGACGATACGTTGTCGCTGCGCCGCTCGTGCCGCGAAGGCGTGTGCGGATCGGACGCGATGAACATTAACGGCAAGAACGGTCTTGCCTGCATCACCAAACTCGCCGATTTGAAAGAGCCGGTGATGATCCGGCCGCTGCCCGGCCTGCCGGTGATCCGCGACCTGATCGTCGACATGTCGCAGTTCTTCAAGCAGTACCACTCGATCAAGCCGTATCTGCAGAACGACACGCCGGCGCCCGAAAAAGAACGCTTGCAATCGCCGGCGGACCGCGACGAGTTGAACGGCCTTTATGAATGCATCCTGTGCGCATGCTGCTCGACGGCATGCCCGTCGTTCTGGTGGAACCCGGATAAATTCGTCGGTCCGGCGGGGCTGCTCCAGGCCTATCGCTTTATTGCCGATACGCGGGACGAGGCCACCAATGAGCGTCTTGATAACCTCGAAGACCCTTACCGTCTTTTCCGCTGTCATTCGATCATGAATTGCGTCGATGTGTGTCCGAAAGGGCTCAATCCAACCCGTGCAATCGGCAAGATCAAGGACCTGATGGTCAAGCGCGCGGTTTAGGCGCATTTCAGGGAAAATGGCTGAACTGGACAAAATCCGGTGGCAATGCCGGCGCGGACTGCTGGAACTTGACCTGATTCTGGAGCGATTCAACCGGCAGCACCTCACCCACCTCGACGCCGAGCAGCTCGATAGATTCATGGAATTGCTCGCATTTGCCGATAATGATTTGCTGGACCTGCTCATGGGGCGCGTGGCGCCCCCGGATCAGCGGTACCAAACGGTGCTGCGGCTGCTGCAGGCGGCATGACCGCGCGTAATTGCCGCCAATCGCAATCCGACGCGGTTGACGTATAATCGTTGCATCCCAAGTTCAGCTATCCGCGGAGAAAATCATGGCCGAAAAGCTCGCAACTCTCACCTTCACCGATGGCACGCCGCCGATCGACTTTCCGGTCCTTGCCGGCAGCGTCGGTCCCGACGTCATCGACATTCGTCCGCTGTACAGCAAGACGGGCAAGTTCACGTACGATCCCGGTTTCATGTCGACCGCGAGTTGCCGTTCGACCATCACCTACATCGATGGCGACAAGGGCATACTGATGTACCGCGGCTACCCGATCGAAGACCTCGCGGAACATTGCGATTTTCTTGAGGTCGCGTACCTGATTCTTTACGGCGAACTGCCCAACGCGACGCAGCGGGACGAGTTCTTCGGCACCGTCACCAAGCACACGATGGTGAACGAACAGATCGTGCGTTTCTATTCGGGATTCCGGCGCGACGCGCACCCGATGGCGGTGTTGTGCGGCGTGGTGGGGGCCTTGTCGGCGTTCTATCACGATGCGCTCAACATCAACGATCCGCGCCACCGCGAGATCTCGGCGTTCCGCCTGATCGCCAAACTGCCGACCATTACCGCGATGTGCTACAAGTACAATCAGGGCCAGCCCTTCATGTATCCGAAGAATTCGCTCGGCTACATCGAGAATTTCCTCTACATGATGTTCGGCACGCCCTGCGAAGACTGGAAGCCCAATCCCATCCTGACGAATGCGCTCAACAAGATTCTGATTCTGCACGCGGACCACGAGCAGAATGCGTCGACCTCAACGGTGCGCACCGCGGGTTCGTCGGGCGCCAACCCCTTTGCGTGCATCGCGTCGGGCGTGGCCAGCCTGTGGGGGCCGGCGCACGGCGGAGCGAACGAGGCCGTGCTCAAGATGCTCACGGAAATCGGCGACGAGTCGCATATCGGCTCGTACATCAAGCGCGTCAAGGACAAGGGCGACCATTCGGTGCTCTTCGGCTTTGGCCATCGCGTCTACAAGAACTACGATCCGCGCGCCACGATCATCCAGAAGACGTGTCACGAAGTGCTCGACGAACTGGGGCTCAAGGACGACAAGCTGTTCAAGCTGGCAATGGCGCTGGAGAAGATCGCGCTGGAGGACGAGTACTTCGTCACGCGCAAGCTTTATCCGAACGTCGATTTCTATTCCGGGATCGTCTACCAGGCGCTCGGCATTCCGGTCGGCATGTTTACCGCGTTTTTCGCGGTGGCGCGGACGGTTGGCTGGATCGCGCAATGGAACGAGATGATCGGCGATCCCGACCAGAAGATCGCGCGACCGCGCCAGCTGTACACCGGCCAGGCCAAGCGCGCGTTCATGCCGATGGCGAAACGAAAATAGGCGCAAACGAACATCGATGCGCGTTACCCGTGCACGTGAGCGCGGGTAAGCGCGCGTAAGGCCGCCATGTTCAGGGAAATGCTCGGCAGTTCGTATCTGTTCGGCGCCAATGCGCCGTTCATCGAGGCGTTGTATGACCGCTATCTCGAGGATCCCGACGCGGTCGAGCCGCGCTGGCGCACCTACTTCGACGAATTGCAGAAACTCGATGACGGCGCGCGCGATGTTTCGCATGCGCCGATCCAGGAACACTTCGCGCAACTCGCCAGGCAGCGCCGCGCACCGGCCCCCGCGCCGGGCGCCGCCGGGCACTCGCAACTCAGCGAAAAACAATACGGCGTATTGCAACTGATCGGCGCGTACCGTTTTCAGGGCGCGCGGCTGGCGGCTGTCGATCCCCTGAAACGCCAGGACAAGCAGGCTCTCGGCGAACTGGATCCGGGTTATTACGGGTTGGGCGAGGCCGACATGGA
>JAYWDM010000265.1:0-5331 GCA_043779885.1 Betaproteobacteria bacterium
GATCGCAAGCGCCTCGCAGCGATGCCGGTGAACGAGTTCATGGATTTGACGGTGTGACGCGGCGTGCAGGCGCAAGCAATTGCAGTATGGGTTGAGGCAGGCAACCCATCGTTCCGGAGGTCGCGTGAACGACGGGTATCGCTGCGCTCCACCCATCCTGCGATTGTGCAATCCTTCCCGGAATGCGCTGCGCTCCGTCCGGGCTACGGGGTTACGAGATCAAGTGCCAGGTGAATAGCCGTCGCGCGCGAGCGCAAGCAGTTGCGCAGCATCAATGGCGTCGGCGCACAACGTGTCGATGAGGGTGTTTTCACCACGAAAGTCGTGTGCGTAGATGGCGCAACACAGCGTGATGCACGCGTCAATGACCGGTGTCGCCACCTGCGCCATGTGGCCCATCGCGGCGAAAAACACCAGGCCGTAGGGGACATCCTCGAGGATAAACCGCGTGTCGAGAGTGACCGGTCCGGCGGGGCCGCCGCGTTGCGCGTGCACCGCCGCCGCCATTTTCGCGAATTCGCCGCGTGGCACGCCGAACGAATGGTGAAAGTGCTCCACGATACCGCGTCCTGTCATTCCAAAGCCCGCCATCACCGCGAGCCGTTCGGCATCGATGGCCTGCATTAACGTCGCAACGCCGCCGCCCATGCAGTCGTAGATGGCCCAGCGCTCTGCCTTCTCCACGCGCGTCAGGTTGCACAGCATCAGCGGCACATGCGCGATGGGATTGAGATTGCTGAGCGAGACCGCGAGCAGGTCGTCCTGAAGCGTGAAGCGTTCGCCGCACAGGTCGCGGCAGAATTTCAACGCAACATCGTTGTGGCGCGCAGGCAGCGCGGCAATGCCGATCGAGTTGCGCAGCGTCAATACTTCGACCGCGCAGGGCCCTTGTTTGCGCGCGGTCAGCAAGGTCGTGCCGGAGCAGATGATCGTCGGTTGCACCCCGCGCGCCGCCAAAGCGCGCGCCAGCGTGAGCGGACTCAACGCGCTGACCGGCGTGACCAGCACGGTGTGATTGTTGGTGAGATGCGGTGCGGCTGCCGTCATCGCCGCACGATGCGCATTGGCCGGGAGCGCGAACACCACTGCCTCGGCGCCGGCGACAGCCTCGCCTATGATCCTGCGTACCGTAACGCTCGCGCTGCCGCTGAGTGCACCGTGATACTGAATGCCGTCGTCGATGCCGGCAGTGCCGGCACCTGACGGTGACCACATCGTGATGGTGTGACCGGCGTGCGCGAAGTACGCGGCGTAGCCGAACGCGAGATTGCCGGCGCCGAGCAGTGCGATTCGCATCAACCGATAAATCCCGATTGGCCACGGAACCACACGGAAAGGCACGGAAAAATCAGCCAATCCTGGCTCCGCATTGCGCGACCTTCCGGGCGAAATAATGTGACCATATCCGTCGTTGTTCTTCCGTGTGTTTCCGTGGCTGAATTGCCTTTTTCGGGGATCAGTCGAGTCGCACGCCGGAAGCCTTGACCACTTTTGCCCAGCGCACGATGTCTTCCCTGATCAACGCCGCGAACTGTTCCGGCGTGCTGCCGACAGGCTCCGCGCCCAGCACGGCAAAGCGCTCCCGGATGTCCGGCGCCTGCAGCGCCAGCACGAATTCGTCATGCAGCCGGCGGACGACAGGCGTGGGTGTGCCGCCGGTGGCGCTGACGCCGACCCATACCGTCGATTCGAAGTTGTTTACGCCCGACTCGATCAGCGTCGGTACTTCCGGCATCATCATTGCGCGCTTGCGCGAGGCGACCGCGAGCGCGCGCAGTTTGCCGCTTGAGGTGTAGGGCGCGGCCGACACGGTGGTGGTGAACATCAGCGACACCTGCGCCGCCATCATGTCGATGAAGGCGGGTGCGGCGCCCTTGTAGGGAACGTGCGTAATGTCGATGCCGGCCGCGCTTTTCAGGGACTCCATCGTCAGTTGCGAAATGGTCCCGTTGCCGGTGGACGCGTAGTTCAGCGGCTTCGACTTCGCCAGCGCGATGAGGTCGGCGACCGTCTTCACCGGCAGGCCATTGGTGACGATCAAAGCCATCGGCGTATCGATGAGCTGAGTGATGGGAGCAAAGTCTCTGACCGGGTCATACGCGAGCTTCGGGTGCAGCGCAGGTGCGATCGAGAGCTGTCCGGCACTGGTCAGCAGTATCGTGTAGCCGTCACGGGGTGCCTTGGCAACGAGTTCGGCCGCGATCAGACCGGCGGCGCCGCCCCGGTTGTCGATGACCAGTTGATGTCCGAGGCGGCCCGCGAGTTTCTGCGCAAGCAGGCGCGCGATGATGTCCTGCGAACCGCCGGCGGTAAACGGCACCACGAAGCGGATGGGTTTGGCCGGATAGCTCTGGGCCGCGGCCGGCAGTGCAGTAACTATCGACAGCGCGGCGATCAGGCAACCTGAAAATCGGAATCGGGGCTTCATGCTGCGGGTGTTCTCCATTATAAAAGGCTTACCGCCACGACCAGAAATCGCCGCGCTCCTGCATGAAAAATTTTGCCAGCACCATTTTGTGCACTTCGGACGCGCCGTCGACGAGGCGCGCCTGGCGCGCGTAACGGTATATCCATTCAAGCGGGGTGTCCTTCGAGTAACCGCGCGCCCCGTTGAGCTGGATGGCGGTGTCGACCACCTGCTGCAGGACGTCGGCGACCGTGACCTTGGCCATCGACACCTCCTTGCGCGCATAGTCGCCGCGGTCGAGCTTGTCCGCCGCGCGCATCACGAGCATGCGGCCGATCTCGATTCGCATGGCGGCATCGCCAAGCAGCCATTGCACCGATTCGCGGTCGGCGAGCCTGATGCCGTGGCTGCCGCGCTGTTCGACGTAGTCCGCCGCAATCGCCATCGCGCGGCGCGCGAGCCCGAGCCAGCGCATGCAATGCGTGAGCCGCGCGGGGCCCAGCCGGATCTGCGTGTACTTAAGTCCGTCGCCGACGTTCATCAGCCGGTTCTCGTCCGGGATCTCGAGTCCGTCGAATTCGAGTTCGCCGTGTCCGCCATGCTCTTCCGGCCCCATGATCGGAATGCGGCGCACGATGCGCCAGCCCGGCTGGTCGCGGTCGAACAGGAATGCCGTGAGGCCCTTGCGTTTGTCGTCGGAAGTTTTCGCGATCAGGATAAAGTGCTGTGCCACGCCCGCGCCGGTGATGAACCATTTGCGCCCCCTGATAACCCACTTGTCGCCCTGTTTCGTGGCGGTCGTGAGCATCATCGTCGGGTCGGAGCCCGCGCCGGGCGCGGGTTCGGTCATGACGATGGAGGAGCGCACCTTGCCGTCCACGATCGGCTGCAGCCAGCGCGCCTTCTGCGCCGGCGTCGCGACTTTGTAAAGCGAGCGCATGTTGCCGTCGTCGGGCGCCGCGCAGTTGAACACGGCGGGGCCGAACAGCGAGTAGTTCATCTCCTCGTAGCACGCGGCAATGCCGACCATGTTCAATCCCAGACCGCCGACGTCCTGCGGCATTTGCGGCGCCCACAGGCCGGCCGCCTTCGCCTTTGCGCGCAATTCGTCGAGCCGATCGAGGCGGATGTTTTCGTAATCGTCGAATGACCGCGGGTCGCTCTCGACGGGCAGCACGTGTTCGGCAACGAAGGCGCGATAGCGCTTGCGGTAATCTTCGACTTCGGGGGATAGCGTAAAGTCCATAGGAATCCTAAAAAGGCATTTGCCACGGAGGGCACAGAGGTCACAGAGAGAAAAGGCGGAAGAGCAGGGACGGTCAATTGTGCGGTTTTTCCTCTGCGTTCATTGTGATCTTTGTGGCTAAGGTTCGTGCATGAGCGATTTCGCGCGTTCGCGCAACACGAACTTCTGGATCTTGCCGGTGGCATTTTTCGGCAGATCGCCGAACACGATTCTCTTCGGCGCCTTGAAATGCGCGAGCAGGTTGCGCGCATGCGCGATCAACTGCGCCTCGTCCACGGTCGCGCCCGGTTTCAGCGTGACGAACGCAACCGGCACTTCACCCCATTTTGCATCGGGGCCGGCGACCACCGCGGCTTCCATCACCGCGACGTGCGCGGCCAGCGCCCGCTCGACTTCGAGCGATGCAACGTTCTCGCCGCCGGAAATGATGATGTCCTTCGCGCGGTCTCTGATTTCGACGTAGCGATCCGGGTGCATCACGCCGAGATCGCCGGTGCGGAACCAGCCGTCGGGCGCCGCGCGCGCGGTCGCTTCGTCGTCGCGATAGTAGCCGAGCATCACATTGTTGCCGCGCAGGGCTATTTCGCCCAGCGTTGCGGCATCGGCGGGCACGTCGCGGCCGCCGCTGTCGACGACGCGCAGTTCCTGCGCGATCACGTTGCCCACGCCCTGGCGCGCCTTGATCCGGCCCTGCTCGGCAATCGACAGCTTGTTCCACTCGTTGCGCCATTCGCAGATCACCGCCGGGCCGAAAGTCTCGGTGAGGCCGTACAAATGCGTGACGTCGATGCCGAGTTCCGCCATGCGCGTGAGTATGGCCGGCGTCGGTGGCGCGCCGCCGGTGCCGGCATGGACGGTACGGGAAAGCCTGCCGTGCTTCGCGGCTTCGGCCCACGCGACCATGATCAGCACGGTGGGCGCCGCGCAGAAGTGCGTGACGCCCGATTCGCGCAGATGTTTCCAGACGAGTTCAGGGTCGAGCCTGCGCAGGCACAGATGCGTTGCGCCCGCCGCGGTAACGCCCCACGTAAAGCACCAGCCGTTGCAATGAAACATCGGCAGCGTCCACAGATACGTGCTGGCGCAATCGAGCCGCATGTGCGCCACCATTGCAAGCGCCTGCAGGTACGCGCCGCGGTGGTGATACATCACGCCTTTGGGTTTGCCGGTGGTGCCGCTCGTATAGTTGATCGAGATCATGCCGCGTTCGTCGGCAACGGGCTCCGTATGCGGCGCCGCGGCAGCCAGCCATTTTTCGTACTCGTCGGCGCCTCCTGCGCGCACGAGTTTCAATCCGGCGCCGGCCTCCTGCGCGATGGCGCGCGCGACGGACTCGAATTCATGGTCGTAGATGAGTATCTGCGCGTCGCTGTGGCGGATGGCGTAAGCAAGCTCGCCGGCGGTGAGGCGCTGATTGAGCGCCACCAAAACAGCGCCGGCCAGCGGCACGCCGTAATGCGCTTCGAGCAGCACGTGGGTGTTCGGCGCCAGCACCGCGGCGCGGGCTCCGCTGGTGATGTCCAGCGCGCGCAACGCGCCGGCGAACCGTTGCGCGCGCGCGTAAAACTCCGCGTAAGAATAGCGCAGTTCGCCGTCGATGACCGCGATGCGATCGGCGAACACCGTCGCCGAGCGCTGCAGGAATGCGGTCGGCGTCAGCGGCTCGAACGACATGTGC
>JAYWDM010000266.1:0-5327 GCA_043779885.1 Betaproteobacteria bacterium
CTCTGTGGCATTCGCGTGGGAGCCCACCAAGCCGGTGGAGTTCGTCGTTCCTGCCGGCACGGGCGGTGGCGCCGACCAGATGGCCCGGCTGTTGCAGGGGGTCATCGCGAAGCATAACCTGATGAAGCAGCCGCTGATCGTCGTCAACAAGTCGGGCGGCGCGGGCGCGGAGGGTTTCCTCGCGATCAAGGACGCCAGGGGCGATCCCGACAAGATCGTTATCACGCTCTCCAACCTGTTTACGACACCGCTTGCCACCGGCGTGCCGTTCAACTGGAAGGACATGACGCCGGTCGCGATGCTGGCACTCGACCAGTTCGTGCTGTGGGTCAACGCGGACACGCCGTACAAGACCGCCAGGGAATATCTTGCCGCGGTAAAAGCCGCGGGCCCGCATAAATTCAAGATGGGAGGCACGGGGTCCAAGCAGGAAGACCAGATCATCACGGTTGCCATAGAAAAAGCGGCCGGCGTAAAATTCACCTATATTCCGTTCAAGGGCGGCGGCGATGTCGCGGTACAACTGGTCGGCAAGCATATCGATTCGAGCGTCAACAACCCGATCGAGGCGGTGGGACAGTGGCGCGCCGGCAAGCTGCGGCCGCTGTGCGTGTTTGACGACACGCGCATGCCGTACAAGAACAAGGTGACGGACACCATGTCGTGGAGCGATATACCAACCTGCAAAGAGGCGGGGGTTCCGACCGATTACGTCATGTTGCGCGGCATATTCATGCCCGGCGGCGTGACGAAGCCGCAGGTCGATTTTTACGTCAATTTGTTCAAGCAGGTGCGCGAAACGCCCGAATGGAAGGACTTCATGGAAAAAGGCGCGTTTAACACCACTTTCATGAGCGGCGCCGAATACACGAAATGGGTCGAGAAGACGGAAAACGTTCATCGCGGACTGATGAGCGAAGCAGGATTCCTCGCCAAGAAGTAATATGCTCACCGGGGACCGCGTGCAGTGCCGGCGCGGTCCCCGCTTCGTCGCCTGCGCTGTTGTTCGCGGGCCATCGATTTGACGGCGATCGCGCCCCTGTTTGTTAGCGTCCGGCACTTTTTTTCTGCTTTGTGTACGCCGAGGAGATGGTCCATGCAACTGAAAACACGCTTGCGTCTTGACGAATTGTTAATCGCGGTCATTGCAACCGCCGGCTTGTGCGGCAATGCCGCCGCGCAGAACTGGCCCGACAAGACGGTGCGCGTAGTCGTCCCGTTCGGACCGGGCGGAGGGACGGATATTCAGGGGCGCCTGCTCGCCAAGAAGTTCTATGAAAGCCTGGGGCAGACGTTCGTCGTCGACAACCGGTCGGGCGCCGCGGGCCTGATCGGCACTGAGCTCGTGGTGAAGTCTCCACCCGACGGCTATACGGTGCTGTTTACGACCGCCTCGCTCTCGGTCAATGTCACGCTCTACAAGAAATCAATCACTTTCGATCCGTTGAAGGACCTCGCTCCGGTCAGCTGGATATCGTCGGTGCCGCTGGTGCTGGTGACGCATCCGAGCGTGCCGGTCAATTCGGTAAAGGAACTCATCGCGCTGGCGAAAAAAACCGGCAAATTGAACGCCGGCAACAACGGCGCCGGCACCACCAGCTATCTCGCGGTCGAGATGTTAAAGCAGGCCACCGGCGCCAGCGTCGTAAACGTGTCGTACAAAGGAGGCGGCCCCGCGGTTATTGCGTTGATCAGCGGGGAGATGGATTTCGAATTTGGTACCGCGCTGGCCGTCGCATCGCACGTCGCGTCGGGCAAAGTCAGGCCGCTTGCCGTGACAACGGCGAAACCGGCGAAAGCGTACCCGAAACTGCCGACCATGGCCTCGATGTTCCCGGGATTCGAGGTTGATAACTGGTACGCGATGTTCATGCCGGCGGGAACCCCCAAGCCCGTCGTCGACAAGCTCTACGCTGAAATTCAGAAAGCGCTCAAGTCGTCCGACGTGGTGGATTTCATGGCGAAGGAAGGCGGCGAGCCGGTCGGCAGCACACCGGAGGAGTTGACGGCCATGTTCAAGCGCGAGATCGTCAAGTACGCGAAAGTGATCGAGGCCGGCCATATCGCGGTGCAGTGAACAGCAGCCTGCCGGCAGCGGATGCGGAGCCACCCGGCGGATTCCCCACCGCCGACGCGATCACAGCGCGTTTCGCACGGAATTTCCGCAACCCGGGATTCATTTGATGCAAATCAATAGGGCCGGCAGTTGAGTGCCGTGAAATACGAACCAACATCGTCGTCAGGCGGTCTATTCGCAAAGGCGTGTCGATCGAACCCGCATTGAGCGCATTCTGTCGCATAAGGAGAACAATCATGAAACGTAGCCTGCGATTTATCGGCTGTGCAATCCTGGCATGCGCTTCCGGCATGCAGGCGCACGCCGCTGACGAACAGATCATGACCAGCGGCCAGGTCAAATTCGTATCCGGCGGCGTGGGCGCGGCTTCGGCGGCGCGGATGCAGGCGCTCAGCAAAGAATTCAACCTGAGAATGTTGTTCGCGGCGAAAGACGGCCATTACCTCGCCGATGTCGCCGTGACGATCGCGGATGGGCGAGGCGCCAAAGTTCTGGAGACGGTGTCGGAGGGGCCGTGGCTGCTCGCGACGCTGGCGCCGGGCAAGTACGTCATCACCGCGATTTATGCAGGCACCACGCTCACGCGGGCAACCACCATCGCGGGCAGCGGACGACGCGAAGTATTTTTCCGGTGGGATGAACCCCAATAATAGGGCGGCGTAACATGCTCGGCCGCCGCCGTCCCGTTCGTATCGGCTTTCCGGCAGGGATATTTTCTCCGCGACAGAACAGCGGCTGCATGCGTTCAACGAGGGGAGGAACCCCGCATGAGTAAGGTGATCTGGTGGATGATCGTCGCTTTGGGATGCGGCGTTTTGGCGGCGATCATCTATTACGCGCTGCCGAAGATGAAGCCCGGGCCGGTAGCGCAGCCGGCGGCGCCCGCTATCGTAAAGCCGCAGGAATCCGCCGAACCGCAGATTCGCTATCCCGTCGCACAGCAACCGGCGGAAAAGCCGTTGCCCGCGCTCGATGTGAGCGACTCCACCATGCAAAATGCGCTGGGAGATCTGGCATCGGACAAGACGCTCATCGATCTCTTCCGGTTGCAGGGTTTCGTGCGCCGCGTCGTCGCTACCGTCGACAATCTGCCGCGCGAGAAGCTCGCCTTGCAGTTGATGCCGGTGAAACGGGCCGGCGGACAATTTCTCGTCACCGGCAAGGCCGAGGGCCTTGCCATCGATGCGAACAACGCCGCGCGCTACGCGCTTTATTTGCGGCTGGCCGACGCGCTGGACACCGGCAAGCTGGTTGCGCTCTACATCCATTTCTATCCGCTGTTCCAGCAGGCCTATCAGGAACTCGGCTATCCGAAGGGCTATTTCAACGACCGTCTGGTCGAGGTGATCGATCACCTGCTCGCCGCGCCGGAACTGCAGGCCCCGGTCAAGCTGGTGCGGCCCAAAATCTTTTACCTGTTTGCGGACTCCGCGCTCGAAGCGCGCTCGGCGGGCCATAAACTCCTGATGCGCGCCGGTAGCGAAAACGCGGCGCTGGTCAAGGCGAAATTGCGCGACCTTCGCGGCGAACTGACGCGCCAGGTTCCCGCAGCGTCGCGTCCAACCGTGCCGCGATGAAGCGGCGCTCCTTTGGCGGCCACCTCGCGATTTGCGCCGGCCCCGCTGCACACGACCGCGCCTGCACGTGCGTGAATGAATGGATAAACACGGGATGTCGCCCGGCATGACCCGCCCGCCGCTGTTGTCAGTTTTCATCCCGACCTATAACGGCGCGACCTACGTGAAAGAAGCGATCGAGTCCGTGCTCGATAACGGCTTCGCGGATCTCGAAGTCGTTGTCGTCGATGACGGATCGAGCGACGCGACCGTCAGGACCGTCGAATCCATCCGCCATCCGGCCATACGCCTCACGCGCAATCCACGCAATCTCGGGGTCATTGAAACGCGCCGGCGCGGCGTGCCGCTGTTGCGCGGCCGCTATCTCGCATTGCTCGACCAGGACGATATCGCGGTGCACGGACGATTTCAGGCGCAGATCGACCGGCTGGAGACCGCCGGCGGACCGGACATCGTCGGCGGCGCGATCGAGAATTTCGGCGATCTCAAGGGCGTGAAATCCTTTTATGCCAGCGACGCGGAGATCCGCGCGGCGCTGCTGATCAATGCATCGATCGCCAATCCGGCGGTCTGCATGAAGGTCGCGCCGTTGCGCGAGGGACTGATTGCCTACTCGGTGGATGCGGGGCCGGCCGCCGACTACGCATTGTGGGTGGACGCGGCGCTGGCCGGCCTGCGGCTGGAAAACCTTGCGATGGTGGTCACGCGTTACCGGCGGCACGCCGGTTCGATGACGCGGACCCATCGCGACGAAATGCTCGTGCGCGCCTGCCAGGTGCGCAAGCGGGTCGTCGACGCCTATTTTCCGGCTTTTCCGGAAGGCGAGCGCATTGCGCTCGTGGACGCCGTCTCGGGCGGATTCGAGACATTGCAACTCTGGCGCGGCGGCATTTACGCGCTGTCGCGCGCGGCACTCGCGGCAATCGAAATTCCCGGGATCGATAGCGCACTGATGGTGAGCCTGCTGTCCGCGCATGCCATGCGATTAATCGACGACGCGCTCCGGCGTGGCGCCGCGAACTGCGACACGCTGGAAATGATGGCGGAGGCCAACCCCTATTTCGAGCAATGGCGCGCAGCCGACAACGGCGCACTGGACATACGCATCATGGCGCTCTTTAGTCAGTGACCGCTTGCGGCGCCACGCGAAAGCGTGCGGATCGAAACGCAAGCGTGCCCATGCCCGCCGCCACTGCGTTAGAATTGCGCCGCAATGCTTCCGCGCTGCCCGCCGCTGCGCAAACGCCAACGCGGTGGTGCTGCCGTGCCCGAGTTCCATCCGACGGATAAAGGAGAACCGAAATGACGCTATGTCCCGTTGCCTTGGCAGTTGGTTGCAGGAAATGTCCCGCCTTCGGCGTCTGTCCGCTGAAGTCCGTAATCGGGGATTTCAAACCGGATGAGGATGCGTCCGCGAAACCGCAGTCCGGCACCGACGAGCCGCGCGCCAAATAGCGGCGTGGCCAGCGCTTGAACCTGACGCCGGAAGACCTGCGGCAAGTCGCCGGCCTCACGCTGGGATATTACAACCAGCGCGCCGAAGATTTTCGCGCCGGCACGCGCGATCACGACGTGAGCCAGAACGTCGCGGCGCTGTTGCATTCCATCGAGGGGACGCCGCCGTACACCGTGCTCGATTTCGGCTGCGGTCCGGGTCGCGATCTCATGACGTT
>JAYWDM010000267.1:0-5318 GCA_043779885.1 Betaproteobacteria bacterium
GCTGGCGATCGCGGAGGCGTTGCTCGAAGAGGTGGAGTTGATGCCGTTCACCTTCTGCGACCCGGACGATGCGCAGGCCGCCACCGCGCAGTCGGCGACAACCCCAGGCGCGACCGCTTGTGCCGCGGTGGTCGAAGCGATCGGCCCCGAAGCGGGCGAGACGCGCTACAGTGCGAGCACGCCGTTCGATAACGTCAACGACTATGCCGGATACGACAGCGCAGCCGACGGCGGGATAAAGGACATTACCGGCATGCTGATTCCCGACCTCGCGCCGTACCGGGCTACCGTCGCGGTGGCGCCGGTTGCGCTTGGCGGCATCGCGGCGACGGACGCCAACGGTCAGGCCAATGTGCTGCTCATCACCGTGACCGTGACGGGCCCGGCCAATACCACTTTGGTGCTGAATGGCTACCGCGCGAAATACAGTCCGCGCATTTAGCCGTACGCGCGGCCGGGGATTCAGTCTCCTCGAACTCATCGTCGTGATCACGATCACCGGCATCATCGGCGCGATGGTCGCGGTGTTCATCCGCAGCCCGGTCAAAAGTTACGTGGACAGCGCGCGGCGCGCGGAACTTAGCGACGTCGCGGATACGGCGCTGCGCAGGATCATCCGCGATCTGAGGCTCGCGCTGCCGAACAGCGTGCGGGTGACGGAGTCGCCGGCGGGAACCTTCTATCTGGAGTTTCTGCTCACCAGCGGCGGCGGCCGCTACCGCGTCGAAAAAACCGCTACGGCAATGGGAGACCCGCTGGACTTTACGGTAGCCGACGCGAGCTTTGACGTCATAGGAGAGATGCCGGCCTTCGCGGGCAGCGAGTCGATCGTGATCTATAACCTCGGCGCCGGATTTGCGGGCGCTGACGCGTATGCTGCCGCCAACAATAACCGCGCGACCTACGCCGGGTTTGCCGGGTCGACGATCTCGCTTGCCCCGGCCAAACAGTTTCCGTTCGCCTCGCCGGGCAACCGCTTTCAGGTGGTGCAGTACGCGGTTACCTACAAGTGCGATCCGGTCGCGGGCGAAATACGCCGCTACTGGAATTACGGAATTCTGCCGGGCCAGCCCACGACGCCTGCCGCGCTCGGCAGCAACCATGCGCAGCTCGCGCGCAATGTCGGGGCGTGCACGATTACCTACGATCAGAACGCGGTGCAGGGCCGCAACGGTATTGTATCGCTGCGCATAAAGCTCACCGGCGCTGGTGGCGAGCTGATCAGCCTCTTTCAGGAGGCCCATGTCAGCAATGTGCCCTGACCGGGGGATGCGCGGACGGCGGCGCGGTTTCGCGCTGCCTTCCGCCATATTCCTGATGGTCGTACTCGCAGCGCTAGGGGTGTTTATCGTTCGCATAAACCTGCTGCAGACCGGCAGTACCGTGCTGGACGTGCTGGGGGTTAACGCGTACCAGGCCGCCGCCGCGGGCACCGAATGGGGCGCCTACAGGACTTTGCGCGAGATTGGTCCCGCGCCCGCGCCTTGTTTCGCACCGATGAGCCTCACGTTCGCCGGCACGTCGCTTGCGCCATTCACCACGACGGTGACGTGCACGCGCACGAGCACGGACGAACTTGGTGTGGTTGTAACGGTCGACCAGATCACGGCCATCGCGTGCAATCAGCCGCCGTGTCCGAATTTAACTCCCGCCAATGCGAATTACGTCTCGCGCAAGATCACCATCACGGTGGGACAATGATCGTGCATGACCGGATGTCAGTTGGCGACGGCCCGGGGCTTGCGGCAGGGTGTTTGTCTGCCCGCACGGGCAGCCCGAAAAAGCTGCGGGACTCGATGCCGTGAGGAAACTATTGCGCTGCGGATTATTGCTGGGTGCGCTTATGTCGACGTGGAGCGCCGACACTCTGGCCGTCGCGTATGTGAGCGCAACCTCTGGCAACTGGAACACCGCCGCCACGTGGTCGCCGGCGGGGACGCCGGGCGCGGGCGACACCGTGACGGTTCAAAGCGGTCACACGGTCACCGTGGCTTCGGATGTCAACAGCGTAGGCGCGGTCACGATTAGCCTCGGGGGCACTATTACGGCGCCCAAACACTTTGATCCCGATGCGCTCACGGTGGCGGGAACGCTGAATTCCAGCGACGAGCTCAAGATCGGCGGTGCGTTCACCATCACGGGTACCGTGAACATCACCGACAGTAGCGGTGCCGGCGAGTTCAACGGCGCGATTACGATTACCGGCGGGAACTTCAACAACTCGGGCAATAAGGACTTCAAAATCCGCAATGGACTCACCGTCAATGGCGGAACGTTCACTGCGGGCACCGGGACGTACACCTTCGACACCAACAATCAGGCCATCGGCGGGACCACCGCCATCACCATGGCGAAGATCAATGTGACGGGGGTGGTCCTCACCAACAACAACGTGTTCACCGTTACGACCGATTTCAAGGGGGACGGATCCAGTGTAGTTGTCAACGCCGCGAATGCGACTCTGAATATTGGCGATCCCACGCCGACCATCGGCGACCTGACTGCGAGCGCCACCGGCAACACGGTCAATTACAACGGCGCCGCGCAAAACCCGATCCTGCTGCCGACCGGTTCTCCCGCCACCTATTACAACCTGACCCTCAGCGGTAGTGGCGCCAAGACCCTGAAAAATACCGCGATGACGATCGCGAACGATTTCACGCTCAGCGGAACTGCGTCGGCTACCGCCGCCCAGGCGCTCACCGTCGGCCGCAACTTTACCATTGGGAGCGGGACATCGTTCGACGCCAAGACCTTCAGCCACAGCGTCGCCGGCGATTTCTTGAACAGCGGCACTTTCACAGCCGGCAGCAGCATGATCACTTTCACCGGGGGTTCGGCGCAAACGCTCGGGGGCACAACTGCGACCGCATTCAACGATCTGACGATCAACAAGTCCGCGAACAGCGTCACGATCGCCTGCGGCACGCCTTCGCCCGTGGTGAACGGCACGCTCGCGCTTACCAGCGGGAAGATCATCACTTCCGGCGCGAGCCCGGGGTGCTCCACCGCGTGCGCAAGCCAGGTGCCGATCATCGTCGCCGCGGCGCCCGCGACGATTACGGGAGGCAGCAGTTCGAGTTACGTGCAAGGGGCGCTGCGGAAGAATTTCGGCGCCAACGCGACGCTCAATTTTCGCGCGACCGCGAGCGAGGACGAGTTTCCCATCGGCGACGCGACGAATTACACGCCGGTCGAGTTCACCGCGGGCGGCACCAGCACCGCAGGCAATGTGACCGCGTGTGTGACCCCGACCGAGCACCCGCAGGTCACCACGCCCCCCGTGGCGACCGGCGGCATCGATGCGGCGAAAAGTGTCAACCGCTACTGGTCGCTGACGACGACGACGATCAACACGGCGAGCGGGGCCGGCGCGGTGCCGGTGGATGCGACCTACAAGTTCGTCGCCGGCGACGTCGACGGCGGCGCAAGCACCGCGAACTTCGTCGTCCAACGCTGGGACGGGACGATATGGAACCCGACCACGCAGTCCACTGCGTCAGCTGCCAGCACGCGCGCCCAGAACATCGATTTCAGCTCGGCGACCAACGACTTCGCCATCGGCGAGCCCCTTTCCGGTTTCAACGCCACGCCCGGTGCCTTCAACGCGTTCGAGACCAGCACGCCGGCAGGCGCAATTCTCGGACGCATCTACGCCAAGATCGTCGGTACGGCGATTACCCTCAGCGTGGTCGCGGTGAATTCCACCCGCACTGGCGTGAATACCGCCCCGTCGGGCCTGCCGATCACGGTGGTTCTGCTCGATGCGCGCAACAATACCGGGGCGATCACGGCGGCCACCAATTGCCGCTCGACCTGGACCTCGGTACTTTCATCCCAGACCATCGGGACGGCGTGGGGCGGCATCGGGCGCTTCAACATTACCATCCCGGCGCCCGCCAACGCCGCGCGCGACGTGCGCGTGCGCGTGAGCCAGTTGGGCGGGACCGCCGGCTGTTCCACGGACCGCTTCTCGATCCGGCCGACTGCGTACACGAGCATTACCTCCAGCATGAACAACAGCACTGCTGCGGGCGCACCGAGCCTCAAGACCGGGCAGAATTTCACCATCACGGCGCTGACCGGATTGACCGGCTACGACAACGGCGCGGGCTTGACGCTCGCCAGCCCGCCGCTCGTTCCTCTAATCGACAACACCAAGGTGGTGGGCAGTCCGAACGCAGGCAGTATCGGCGGCTCGTTCGGTGCGGCGTCGGGAGGCACGGCAACCGGCGCGGGTTTTTATTACAGCGAGGCCGGCAATTTTGGTCTCAATGCGGGCGCGATTTACGACAACGCATACACCGCGGTCGACCAATTGGGTGACTGCACCGCCGACTTTTCCAACACGCCCGTCGGCGGCAAGTACGGCTGCAGTTTCGGCAACTCCGCGATAGCGCTCGGCGGCGGCTTCGGGCGCTTCATTCCGGACAACTTCAACGTGAGCCTCAACTCGCCGCAACTCGGCGCCGCGTGCGCAGCCGGGCCTTTTACCTACGTTGGGCAGCAGTTCAGCTACACGACTGCGCCCGCGATTACCGTGACCGCGAGAAACGGCACGAACAACGGCCTTGCCAATGCGCCAACGACCAACTATGCCGGCGCGTACATGAAAATTACCAATGCGAGCCTTACCCCCGGCACGCAAAGCGGGCGCTACTCCGCGTTCGATGCCCTCGGCGGCGGCGCAACACCCGCGCTCGACACGGCCGGTTTGCCGGCGACGACGGCCGATCCAGCCGTCGGCGCGTTTGCCGCCGGCGTCGGCACGCTCACCTTCGGCGCGGGTACGGGGTTGACTTTCACGCGCAGCACCACTACGCCCAGCGCGCCATTCAATGCAGATATCGCACTGGCGGTCAACGTGATCGACGCGGACGGCGTCGCCTCCGCCGGCAATCCTGCGGCCTTCGGCAGTGCGACTGCAGGCGGCGGCATCGCGTTTTCCGGCGGCTCCGGCGGCAAGAGCATGCGTTACGGCCGCCTGCGCCTGCAGAACGCGAGCGGCTCGCAGCTGATCTCGATGCCGATACCGATCTCGGCCCAATACTGGAACGGCAGCGGTTTTATCACCAACACGCTCGACAACTGCACGGTCATCGCGGCCGGCAACATCGCGATCGGCAATCCGCAAAATGGTTTGACGGCTGCCATGGTCTCCCCGCCCGTAGTCGGCGGCGCGTTCAGCGCGGGTATCGGCAGCCTGCGATTGCCTGCGCCCGGCGCGGGCGGCCGGGGCAGCGTCGATGTATCGGTGAACCTGACCACCGGCACGGCGGGCGCCTCGTGCACGACGAGCCCGGCGATGCCGCCTTCGA